>NZ_JBSGDT010000010.1:0-223756 GCF_053602515.1 Amycolatopsis sp. NPDC004368
GATGGCCGTGGACAGGTCGTTCGCCGACTCCAGCAGCGAGATGCCCGAATAGGCCTTCGTCGAGTCCTGCGTCTGCGCGATCAACGGGTTGCTCACCGGCTCAAGTTAGCAGCGGCGATCACCGGCATTACGCCCGAGCTGGGGCGTTGCCTGTTCGGACACAGATTCTGGGCAGAGTGCGCACATCGTCCGGAACCCGCCGGAACGGGTGAACCGTTCCGGAGTGGCGGTCAGCTCGCCGCGACCAGCTCGCCCTGCTCGTCCTCGTCCTCGGCCGCGGCCTGGCGGGCGTAGCGGCGGGCCATGGCGGCACACACGATCAGCTGAATCTGGTGGAACAGCATCAGCGGCAGCACGATCAAGCCCACCTGCCCGTGGCCGAAGAGCACGGTCGCCATGGGCAAACCACTGGCCAAGCTCTTCTTCGACCCGCAGAACACGATCGTGATGCGGTCGGCGCGGTCGAAGCCGAGCAGCCGCGCACCGACGCTCGTGGTCGTGAGCACGGCGGCGAGCAGCACCACGCACACGCCCAGCAGCACCAGCAGCGGGCCGAACGACAGCTTGTGCCAGATGCCCTCGGTCATGCCCTCGCTGAACGCCGTGTACACGACGAGCAGGATCGAGCCGCGGTCCACGAGCTTCAGCGGCGCCGAGTGCCGGCGCACCCAGCCGCCGATCCAGCGGCGCGCGAGCTGACCGGCCACGAACGGCACGAGCAGCTGCAGCACGATGTCCAGCACCGCCTTGCCGCTCACGCCCGGGCCGTCGGCCGAGAGCAGCAGCGCGACGAGCAGCGGCGTCAGCACGATGCCGAGCAGGTTCGACACCGACGCGCTGCAGATGGCGGCCGCCACATTGCCCTTCGCGATCGACGTGAACGCGATCGAAGACTGCACTGTGGACGGCAGCAGGCACAGGAACAGCACGCCGGTGTAGAGCGGCGAGGTGAGCAGGCCGGGGGAGAGGAACGACGCGGCCAGGCCCAGCAAGGGGAAGAGCACGAATGTGGCGGACAGCACAGTCACGTGCAGTCGCCAGTGTTTGAGGCCGTCGAGCGCTTCCTGGCTCGAAAGCCGTGCGCCGTAGAGGAAGAACAGCAGACCCACCGCGACGTTGGCAGCGACGCCGAAGCCGGTGGCGGTGCCACCCGACGCGGGCAGGAGCGACGCGACGCCCACCGTCAGCAGGATTGCGGCGATGAACGGGTCGATCCTCAGCTTGGCCAGCAGCGCGGAAACGGGGCGGGTCAGCGGGGCGAGCACGGTCGTCATGGAACTCCTTTCCCACCCGATTCTCCGGTGCGGCACGGTCATTCGGAACCCCGATCACCGTACTCACTGTCATTGTGGGCGCCGATAAGATGTGACGCATGCTGGATTCGCGCCTGTGCCGCTCCTTCCTCGCGGTGGCCGAAACCCGCAGCTTCACCGCGGCGGCCCGGCGGCTGGGTGTGGGCCAGCCCACAGTGAGCCAGCACATCCGGCGCCTCGAAAGGGAAGCGGGCGGGTTGCTGTTCCAACGCGACACCCACGCCGTGGACCTCACGGCCCGCGGACAGGCGATGCTCGGCTTCGCCCAGACCATTGTGGACACCGAGGACCGCGCGGCCCGTCACTTCCGCGGCACCCAGGTGCGCGGCCGCGTGCGCTTCGGCGTGTCCGAGGACTTCGTGCTCGACGAGGTGCCCGAGATCCTCCGCCGGCTGCGCCGCAGCCACCCGCTCGTGGACGTCGAGCTCCACGTCGAACTGTCCGATGTGCTCGCTCGCCGCCTCGACGAGGGCCGCCTCGACCTCGTCCTCGGCAAACGCCGCCCCGGCGCGCCCGGCCCCGGCCGCGTCCTGCGCCGCGAACCACTCGTGTGGATCGGCTCGACGGCCACGGTGCTGGAGGCCGGTCAACCCGTGCCGCTCGTGCAGTACCCCATGCCGTCGGTCACGCGTCAGCTCGCGGTCGAAGCCCTCGAACGCGCGGGCCTCGAATGGCGCGCCGCGTGCCTCACCTCGAGCCTCACCGGCCTGCGCGCCGCCGCAGCCGCCGGCCTCGGCATCACCGTGCACGCCCGCAGCCTCGTCCCCGACGGCCTCCTGGCCCTCCCCGCCCACCTCGGCCTGCCCGACCCGGGCGAGGTCGAGTTCATGATCCTGCTGCGCGACTCCCAGGAAGGCCCGGCGGCCGCGCTGGCGGACTTCGTGGTGGCGAAGCTCGGGGTGGACGTGGACGATTCAGCCGACCGCGCCGGCCCCTGACTCGCCATGGGCGGGCTCCCCCACGGGGCCGGTCCGGCGACAGGTCACTCCTGCCCGCCGGACAGCAGCGTGCGCAGCCGCAGCAACGCCCGATGCTGCGAAACCCGCACCGCACCCGGAGACGAGCCCACGGCCTCGGCCGTCTCCTCCGCCGTGAGCCCGACGACCACGCGCAGCAGGACGATCTCCCGTTGCCGGCCGGGCAGCACGTCCAGCAGGCGCGCCAGCCGGGTCGTGAGCTCCGTGCGCAGGGCGTGCTGTTCGGGGCCGTCGGCGTCGTCGGTGCGGTCGGGGAGGTCGGCGACCGGGTCGGTGCGGTTGCGGGCGGCGGCGCGGTGGGCGTCGGCGACCTTGTGCTGCGCGATGCCGTACACGAAGGCCAGGAACGGCCGCCCCTGGTCGCGGTAGGTCGGCAGGGCGGCGAGCAGGGCGGCGCACACCTCCTGGGCCACGTCGTCGGCGGAGGCGTACGCCCGGTCGGGGCCACCGAGGCGGGCGCGGCAGTACCGCACTATCAGGGGTCGCACGGTCTCCAGCAGGTGCGCGGCGGCCCGCCGATCGCCTGCCGTGGCGGCGGCGACGGGGCCGTCGAGGTGGTGCCAGTGGTCGGGGAACCGGGGCGCGGGGCGGTCTTTCACGTGGCGCAGGGCGGTCTCGACGTCGAGGCCGCGGCGCAGCGCCCCGGTGAGCGTGGCATCGGCTTCCAGCAAGACCGTCACGAGCAGGTCCTCCACATCCGACAGCGCTTCCGGCAGCTCTCGTGCCAGTGCACCCGACAGGTCGGGCAACGCGGACACCCGGCGGTGAAGCCGCTCCCGGGCGTGGCGCAGGTTCGAGCGCACCGTGCTGGCCGGCATACCCAGCGCCGTCCCGATCTCGGTCGGGGTGAACCCGTCGAGCGACCAGGCCAGCACGGTGCGCTGCGTGTCCGGCAGCGTCGCGAGCAGCTCGACCCCCAGGGCGTTCCGCTCGACCAGCGCGGTCAGGTCGTCGTCCGCCGGGACTTCGTCGACGGCGACGAGCGGCGCGGCGAACCGCTGCACGGTGAGGCGCAGGCGGGCGCGCGGCGCGTCCGGCGGTGCCCACGTCTGCGCCTCGGTCAGCAAAGCCTCCGCGGCCGCCTCCCGGGCCACCGCGGGATCGAGGCCCAGCTTGCAGCCGAACGCCACCAGGGCCGGGAACTCGGCGCGGAAGAACCTGTCGAACTCGTCCACGCGCACCTCCCGCTCGATCGCTCCGCCGAAGGGACAGGTGCGGTGAGTGAGCCGCCAGGTGTAACGATTCGGTTTCGACGCGAGGTGTAGAACGTGATCTCGTGGGTATGCACTCGGGACAACAAAAAAGTTCAGTGTGACCTGGGCCCAAACCCCTGGGAACAACCGCCGTTGGTGGTAAGTTTGAACTTCGGTCGTCCGCGAGCCGCCCTCATGGGTGTGGCCCGGGTCGGCCGGAAGCCCACCGAGTGTCACCCGAGCTGTACAGCTCCTTGTGAGTTGTGCTGCGCCGTGTGCGCCCGGAGAAGTCGGTTGACCGAGAAAAGACAATGTTCGACAGGAGGTGAAACGCAACAATGGAACTCACGAGCACTGGCTGGCTGTCCCGCGCGGCCTGCATGGACGAGGACCCGGAATTGTTCTTCCCGATTTCGGACGTCGGCCCGGGAGCCCGCCAGGTCGAGCAGGCCAAGGCGGTCTGCGCGCGCTGCCCGGTTCGCGAAGCTTGCCTTTCCTACGCGCTGGACAACGGCCTGGACAACGGCATCTTCGGGGGAACCACCGAGCTGGAGCGCCGCAAGCTGGTCCGCACCCGCGTCGGCGCCGAGAGGCATCGAGCCGCCTGACCGCGTGCCGGTGGCCATTCCCGGCGGCGAAGGCGAGACTTTTCCGGAATTCCCCACGGGGTCCGGCTTGTGCCCGGGCGGTGACCTGATCCAGGTCACCGCCCGGGCCTTTTGCTCAGCCCATCCACACGAGTGTCTCGGGTAATCCGTACGGTTCGAACGAAGGCGTTTCGAACGCGGCCATTGCCGTGACCAATCCGTTCTCGACCGTCAGCACCGTCACGCCGAAGCGGCGGAACACGCTCTCGCCGCGCCGGCACACCCACGTCGCCACCGCGGGTTGCCGATTGGCACGCACGGCGACCATCCGGAACCGCCCCGTGAAATACGGTGACTCCGGGTCCATGCTCGTGCGCAGCGCGGCGGCGATCCGCTCGCGGCTGTCGAACCACAACGCGTACGGCGGCATCACGGCCCGTGCGTCCTCGGCCAGCAGTTCCGCCACGGCGTTCGGGTCGCCGGCTTCGTACGCGGCGACCAGCCGGCGCAGCAGCGCGGACTCCTCGGCCGTGGTGGTGCCCGACGCGGCCCAGTCGGCCCGACGGGCCGGCAACCGTTTGCGCAGGGTTTCGCGAGCGCGCTGCACCGCGCTGTTCGCCGACGCCACCGAGGTCTCCAACGCCGCCGCCGTGTCCCGGGCCGGCCAGCCGAGCACGTCGCGCAGCACGAGCGCGGCGCGCTGGCGGGGCGGCAGGTGCTGGATGGCGGCCAGGAACGCGAGCTCGATCGTCTCCCGCTCGACGACCGTGGCGCCGGGGTCGTCCGGTGCCGTGGGTTGGAGCAGATCATCGGGGATCGGGCCGAGCCACGGCACGTCGAGCGCCGCCGGCACGCCGCCGGGATCGGCGGCCGCGCCCAGCTCGTCGGGCAGGGCGCGCCGGGGGCGCCGGGCCAGCGCGTCGAGGCAGACGTTGGTGGCGATGCGGTAGAGCCACGTCCGCACGCTCGCCCGGCCCTCGAACCCGGCCCGCCCCTTCCAGGCCCGCAGGAACGCCTCCTGCGTGAGGTCCTCGGCTTCCTCGAACGAACCGCTCATCCGGTAGCAGTGCACCCGGATCTCCCGGCGGTGCCGTTCGAGGAGCGTGCCGAAGTCGTCCACGCGGAGCACGGTAGCTCAGGCGGCTTCCTCCGCGAGGCGCTCGAGACCGCTCTGGGTCTTCAGCGGCAGGTGCTTGAGGAACGCCACGGCCACCACCACGAGCAGCGCGATCGGCGCGGCGATGAGGAACAGGTCGCTGGTCGCGGTGCCGTAGGCCTCGCGGATCACGTTCGCGACGGGCGCGGGCAGGTCGGCGAGGTTCGGCACCTTCTCGCTGCCGCCGTCGCTCGTGCCCGGCATCGGGCCGAGGCCCTCGGTGATGAGCGCCGTGACCCGGTTGGCGAGCACCGCGCCGAGCGCGCTGACGCCGATCGAGCCGCCGAGACTGCGGAAGAACGACAGCGTCGAGGTCGCCGCGCCGAGATCGGTGGCGGGCACGTCGTTCTGCGTCACCAGCACCAGGTTCTGCATCAGCATGCCGACGCCGACCCCCAGCACGAGCATGAACAGGCTCAGCTCCAGCACGCTCGTGTGCGCGTCGATGAGGCCCAGCAGCCCCAGCCCGGCGGTCAGCAGCACCCCACCGAGGACCAGATGGCCCTTCCAGCGTCCGGTGCGGCTGATCAGCTGGCCCGATACGGTCGAGGACACGAGCAGGCCGAAGATCATCGGCAGGCTCATCAGCCCCGCGACCGTCGGCGACTTGCCGAGGGAGAGCTGGAAGTACTGCGACAGGAACACCGTGCCGCCGAACATCGCGACACCCACGAAGAAGCTCGCGACCGTGGTCAGTGAAACAGTGCGGTTGCGGAACAAGCGCAGCGGGATGATCGGCTCGCGCACCTTCGTCTCCACGAACACCGCGAGCGCCAGCACCACGGCCCCGGCCGGCACGAGCACCGCGGTCTGCCACGAACCCCAGGCGAACGACGAGCCGGCCAGCGACGACCACACCAGCAGCGTCGAGACGCCGAGCATGATCAGGAACGCCCCGAGCCAGTCCACGTGCGCCTCACGCCGGATCGTCGGCAGCTTCAGCGTGCGCTGCAGCAACAGGATCGCGGCGACCGCGAACGGCACACCGAGGAAGAAGCACCACCGCCAGCCGAGCCACGAGGTGTCCACGAGCACACCGCCGATCAGCGGCCCGGCCACAGTGCCCACGGCGAACACGGCGCCGAAGATCCCGGAGAACTTCCCGAGCTCCCGCGGCGAAACGATCGCCGCCATGATCACCTGCGCCAGCGCCGTGAGGCCACCACCGCCGATGCCCTGCGCGACGCGGCTCACGATGAGCAGCTCGATGTTCGGCGCGAAACCCGCCACGAGTGAGCCCACCACGAACAGCCCGAGTGACAGCTGGATCAGCAGCTTCTTGTTGTAGAGGTCGGAAAGCTTGCCCCACAACGGAACCGTGGCCGTCATCGCCAGCAGCTCCGTGGTCACCACCCACGTGTAGGACGCCTGCGAGCCCCCGAGCTCGGACACGATCCGCGGCAGCGCGTTGGCCACCACGGTGGAGGCGAGGATGGCGACGAAGATGCCCATCATCAGCCCCGACATCGCCTGCAGCACCTGCTGCCGGCTCATCGCCCCCGAGGCGGCGGGCGCCTCGGTTTCGGACACGGTCATGTACGGATCCCCTCGGAAAGTGGGTGGGGTGGGATTTTCAGTGCGGGTCGGTGAACCCGGCGGCCAGCGTGGCCACCGCCTCGTCGACCAGGTCCAGCAGCGGACGCGAACCCCCGAGGTCGCGCCACAGCATCAGGGAGGCGTTGAGCGCGCTGCCGAAGGCCGAAAGCAGCAGCGACGGGTACAGGTCCTTCGCCCGGTCGGTGCCGGTGCGCTTCGCGAGGGCGGCGACGATCGGCTCGACGACGTCGGAGTTGAGCGACATGGCGCGCAGCGTCAGCCCCGGGTTCTCCTTGATGATCCGGATGCGGGTGAGCCACTCGTCGCGGTTCTCGCCGATCTCCGCCAGGTCCTCGCGCACACTGGCGAGCAGTGCCTCGAGCGCGCTCATCGAGGGCGGTTGCGCGGTGAGCCGCTCGACCATCCGCAGGCCGCGTTCGACGTGGTCGGCGTGCGAGATCACCACCGAGTCCTCTTTGGACGCGAAGTAGTTGAAGAAGGTGCGCGCCGAGACTCCGGCTTCGGCGGCGATGTCCTCCACTGTCACGTGGTCCAGACCATGTTCGCCGACGAGCCGCACCGCGGCGGTCGTCAGAGTGCGGTGGGTTTCGAGCTTCTTGCGCTCGCGCAGCCCGGGGGTGGACACGGGGACGAGCGTAACGCGAATCTTGCACGATCTGCAAAGTTGCAGTTTGTGAAACAGAACACCTCGGGCACGTCCGGGAGCGGGCTGGCAGACTGCCGCGCGTGAGCGGAACGGTGCTGGTGCTGGGTGGACGCAGTGAAATCGGGACGGCGGTCGCGCAGCGGCTGGCCGCGGGTGGGGCCAAGCGGTTCGTGCTGGCCGCGCGGCCGGGCGCGGACCTGGGGGAGCAGGTCGCGACGCTGCGCGCGGCCGGGGCCGAGGTGGTCGAGACCGCAGGGTTCGACGCCGACGACCTGGCGTCGCACCGTCCGTTGCTCGACCGCGTGGTGGCCGAGCACGGGCCGCTCGAAGTCGTCGTGCTGGCCTTCGGCATCCTCGGCGACCAGGCACGCGCGGAGAGCGACGCCGAGCACGCGGCCGCGATCGTGCACACCGACTACGTCGCCCAGGTCGCCGTGCTCACCCACACGGCCGAGCTGCTGCGGGCGCAGGGCTCGGGCAGCCTCGTGGTGTTCTCCTCCGTCGCCGGCGTGCGGGTGCGGCGCGCCAACTACGTCTACGGCTCGGCGAAGGCCGGGCTCGACGGCTTCGCCTGCGGGCTGGCCGACGCCCTGCACGGCACCGGCGTGCACCTGCTGCTCGTGCGCCCCGGGTTCGTGATCGGCCGGATGACCAAGGGCATGTCCCCGGCGCCGTTCTCGAGCACGCCCGACCAAGTGGCCGACGCGACGGTCGCGGCCCTGCGACGACAGCGCGCGGTCGTCTGGGTGCCGGGAGTACTCCGTCCGGTCTTCGCGGTGCTGCGCCTGCTGCCGCGCGCGGTGTGGCGGCGGATGCCGCGCTGAGTGCGGCGACCGGACTCCTCGTGTCGGATGCGCCACACGGTGTTGCGGAACTCCGTGGCACAGCTCACTTTTGGCGCAGCGGGGGTCGGCCGAACGGGCATCATCACATCTTTGCGACACGATTCTCAGGCAATTCCCAGCTAACGCGGTGATCCTCGAAGGCGGGCCCGCGTCGGGCCGCTTCAGGGGAAGCAAGGGGATTCTGTCGTGCTGCTCTCGTCCCGGGGTCGCAAGATCAGCGGCCGCGTCGTGCTGGGGGTGGTGTCGACGCTGGTGCTGGGTGCCACCGGGTACGCGTGGTCACAGCTGCACCGGCTCGACACCGGCATCGTCACGGCCGACGTGATCCCGCCCGCCGCCCAGGTGCCCGAGACACCGACCGGACAACCGCTGCAGATCGCGCAGAACATCCTCCTCGTCGGACTCGACTCGCGCACCGACGCCAACGGGAACCCGTTGCCACAGAACGTGCTCGACTCGTTGCACGCCGGCAGCGGCGACGACGGCGGCAGCACCACCGACACGATGATCGTGGTGCACGTGCCCGCCGGCGGCGCGGCCGCGACGGCGATCTCCATCCCGCGTGACTCCTATGTGGACGTCCCGGGATACGGGAAGCACAAGATCAACTCGGCCTACAGCCGCGCGCGGGCCTCGGCCCGTTCCCACCTGTCGAGCCAGGGCCTGGCCGGCCCGCAGCTCGAGGTCGCCGCCGACGCCGAGGGTGCGAAGTCCGCGATCGCCACCGTCGAGAAGCTCACCGGGCTCACGATCAACCACTACGCGGCGGTGAACCTCGCCGGGTTCGCGGCGCTGAGCCAGGCCGTCGGCGGCGTGCAGGTGTGCCTGAACAACCCGGTGCACGACTCCTTCTCGGGCGCGAACTTCCCGGCCGGCCCGCAGACGCTGTCGGGCGCGCAGGCACTGGCGTTCGTGCGGCAGCGCCACGGTCTGCCGGGCGGCGACCTCGACCGCATCGCGCGCCAGCAGGCGTTCCTGGCCGGCATGGCGAAGAACGTGCTCGGCGCGGGCACGCTCACCAGCCCGGACGAGCTCTCGGCGCTCGTCGACGCGCTGCAGGGGGCGGTCGTGCTCGACAAGGGCTGGGACGTGCTGAGCTTCGCGCAGCAACTGCACGGCATCAGCTCCGGCTCCATCGGGTTCGTCACGATCCCGGTGCAAAGCCTGTCGCTGGCCACGCCGTCCGACGGCGACGCGGTGAAGGTCGACCCGCAGCAGGTCAAGACGTTCGTGCAGGACCAGCTGAGCTCGTCGTCGGTGTCGGCGTCCGGCCGCGCCGGCGCCACGGACACGCCCACGACGCCGGGCAGCCACGGCGGCGTGAAGCCGATCGCCGTGACGAAGTCCGCGAACCCACCGTCGGACACGTCGTCGAACCCGCCGTCGGGCGCCGGCACGCCGCAACAGCCGGTGGCGACGAACGCCACCGGCTGCGTGAACTGAACCGCCGCGTCGATCACCTGAGACGCGTCACACGAACGCGCTCTGCCCCGTGATCGCCTTGCCCACGATCAGCGTGTTCATCTCGCGGGTGCCCTCGAAGGAGTAGATGGCCTCCGCGTCGGCGAAGAACCGCGCGATGTCGTGGTCGAGCACGATGCCGTTGCCGCCGAAGATCTCCCGGCCCCAGGCCACGACCTCCCGCATCCGCGAGGTGACGAACGCCTTGGCGAGCGACGAGTGCTCGTCCTTGAAGATCCCCGCGTCCTGCAGGCGGGCCAGCTGCACCAGCATGCCCCAGCTCGCGGTGATGTTGCCGAGGCTCTTCACCAGCAGGTCCTGCACCAGCTGGAACCGCGCGATCGGGCGGCCGAACTGCTTGCGCTCCTTCGCGTAGTCCAGCGCGAGCTCGTAAGCGCCGATCATCACGCCCAGCGACTGCCACGCGACTCCGCCGCGGGTGGCGCGCAGGACCTCGGCGACGTCACGGAAGGAGTTGATGCCCTGCAGGCGGTTCGACTCCGGCACGCGCACGTCGGTGAGGGTGATCTCGGCGTTCTCGACGATGTGGAACGCGATCTTGTTCTCGATCTTCACCGGCGAGAAGCCCGGCGTGCCCTTCTGGACGACGAAGCCCTTCACGTTGTTGTCGTCGATGTCGCGCGCCCACACCACGACGTAGTCGGCGAAGGTGGCGTTGCCGATCCAGCGCTTGGCGCCGTTGAGGATCCAGGTGTCACCCACACGCTGCGCGGTGGTGCGCATGCCACCGGCCACATCGGACCCGCCGAGCGGTTCGGTCATCGCGAACGCGCCGATCTTGTCCATCGCGGCCATCTCGGGAAGCCAGCGGTCGCGCTGTTGCTGGCTGCCGCCGGAGTGGATGGAGTACATCGCGAGTCCGTTGTGGACACCGAAGAAGGTGGCGACCGACGCGTCGGTGCGGCTCATCTCCATGGCCATCATGCCGGTGAGCAGGTGGCTGGTGGCGGCGCGGTGCTCGCCGTAGCCCTCGTACGGCAGGCCCGCGAGGCCGCTTTCGCGGAACTTCGCGATGAGCTCCTTCGGGAACGTGCCGGCGGCCCAGTTCTCGTTCACCAGCGGCTTGACCTCTTCGCGCATGAACGAGCGCGCCTTGAGCAGCAGCTTGCGCTCGTCGTCGCTGAGCAGGGCTTCGTAGTCGTAGAAGTCGGCGACGAGCTGGTCGTCAAGGGTCGTGCTCATGTCAGTTCTCCTCCTTGCCGACACTGTCCAATGCGGACAGAACCGCGAGCTGCTTGCGGTCGCGCGCCTCGGCGAGTTGCGAGTACGTGGAGGAGCCGTAAGCCTTTTCGACGGCTTCGACGAGCCGTTCGGTTTCTTCCGGGGTCTGCGCGGGCTGCCCGAGGGTCGCCCACATCTTCTTCATCGACGGGCCGAGGTGCTCGGCCATGTGGCGGTAGCCGCCGGGGCCGCCGCCCAGGTGCGAGCCGAGGAACGGCCCGACCGTCGCCCAGCGGATGCCGAGCGAGCTGGTCATCACCTTGTCGAGGTCTTCCGGCGTGACGACACCCTGCTCGACGAGGTAGATCGCCTCGCGGCTGAGCGCGTTCTGCAGGCGGTTGCCGACGAAGCCGGGGATCTCCTTGCGCTCCACCACGGGCACGCGCCCGAGCAGGGTGTAGAAGTCCACGGTCGCCTGGGTGGCGTCCTCGGAGGTGCGTTCGCCGGGCACGACCTCCACGAGCGGGATGAGATGCGGCGGATTGAACGGGTGACCGATGAGGACGCGGCTCGCGTCGGCCAGTTCGCCGGTGAACGCGGTCGAGGGGATCGCCGACGAGGAGCTCAGCAGCAGCGCGTGCTTCGGTGCGGCTTCGACGAGCGTGGCGAACAGGTCTTTTTTGAACTCGACGCTCTCCGGGCCGTTCTCCTGCACCACATCGGCGTCGCGGACGGCTTCTTCGACACTGTCGGCGAGCTGCACGCGGCCGGCCGGCCCGGTGACGTCGAGGCCTTGCGCGGCGAGGTGCGGGGTGAACTCGGCCAGCGCCGCGGCGACCGCGTCGGCCAGGTCGGGGCGCGGGTCGGTGACCTTCACGGTGAGGCCGTGGCCGGCGAACAACGCGGTCCACGACAGGCCGATGGTGCCCGCGCCGATCACGGCGGCCGTTTTGACGTCACTGCGGAACTCGGTGGTGCTCATGGTCAAGCTCCCTTGAGGTAGTCGTGGACCGGCGTGACGGGCGCCAGCGTGAGGTCGGTGAGGATGTGGCTGGCGGACACGACCTCGCGCACCGGCAGGTCGGCCAGCGGTGCCAGCACGTGCTCGAACAGCTGCAGCCGCGCGGGGCCGGTCCAGGCCTCCTTCACGATCACGTCGGTGATCTCGGTGCGCACGAGCTCCATCACGCGGGGCGCGCCGTCGTAGCCGGGGACGATCTTGAGCATGAACGTCGGCACGGTGATCTGCGCCTCGGCGGCCACCGCGTCAAGGGTGAAGTGCTTGTAGCCCATGGTCGCGGTGGCCACGCGCAGTGTGCCGTGGTCGAGCGTGCCGACCAGGGCGCCGTTGTCGACATAGAGGTTCGGCGCCCCGATGGTCTTCGGGTAGGCGCTGACCTCGCGGCCCGACGCGGTGGCCGCGAAGTTGTCGAGGTACATCGCGTGCAGGTACTCGCCGCGTTCGCCGTCGAAGGTGACCGGGACGGCCTGGCCGGACTCGGTGTAGGGGCCGTAGCCGCTCACGTCGCCCATCTTCATGACCTCGAAGCGCACCAGCGGCTCTTCGATCTCGAGCGGCTCCGGCACCACGGCGCGCAGGGCCTCGGGGTCGGTGCGGTAGACGATGTTGAGGTACTCGCGGTTGGTGAAGCGCGGCACCATCGGGGCGAACGCGGGGTTCACGAGCGGCGTGGTCACGTGCCGCCGGACGTCTTCTTGCTTCATGGTCGTCACCGTCCAGTCCACTGGGGCGCGCGGCGCTCGGCGAAGGCGGTCATGCCCTCGCGGACGTCGGCGGAAGTCATCAAGTGCTTCAGTTCTTCGCGCTGAGCGCCGAACGCTTCGGGCTCAGGCACCCCGTCGGCGGCGCGCACGATCTTCTTCACGGCGGCCAGCGCGAGCGGCGCGTTGCCCGTGATCAGCTCGGCCAGCTGCAGCGCGACGGCGGTGGCCTCACCGGCCGGGACCACGCGGTTGGCCAGGCCCAGTTCACCCGCTTTCACTCCGGTGATGGGCTCGCCGGTGGGCAGCAGCTCCATCGCGAGGTGGTGCGGCAGCCGCTTCGGCAGGCGGATCACCCCGCCGCCGGCGGCGACGAGGCCGCGCTTGACCTCGGGCAGCCCGAACCTCGCATCTTCCGCGGCCACGATCAGGTCACAGCCCAGGGCGAACTCGAACCCGCCGCCCATGGCCCAGCCTTCGACGGCGGCGATCAGCGGCTTCGTCAGCGCGGCTTCGGTCAGCCCGCCGAACCCGCGGCCCGGGATCTCCGGGCTCTCGCCGGCCAGCGCGGCCTTGAGGTCCATGCCGGCGCTGAAGGTGCCTTCGGCGCCCGTGAGCACGCCGGCCCGCAGGGTCGGGTCGCTCTCCAGGGTGTCCAGCGCGTCCGCCAGCCCGGCCGCGGCGGCCGCGTTCACGGCGTTGCGCGCCTGCGGGCGGTCGATCGTGATCAGCAAGGTGGTGCCGATCCGTTCGGCGCGCACTTCGGTGCTCATGACGTCACTTCTTCTCTTGCTACGGGGTTTCAGCGGGCGGCCAGCTCGGCCAGCACCTCGGCGGTGTCCTGGCCGGCGACCGGCGCCGGGCGGCGGATCGAGCCGGGGGTGGCCGAGAAGCGCACCGGGATGCCGACCGTGCGGATGGTGCCCTCGGTCGGGTGCTCGACGGTGTCGAGCAGGTGGCCTTCGCGCACGTACTCGTCTTCGTGGGCGCGGTCGAGCTCCAGGACCGGCGCGAACGGGATGCTGTGCTTCGCGCAGACCTCGGCCCATTCGACGGTGGTGAGCGCGGGGGCGCATTCGTCGATGAGCTCGGCGAGGGCGTCGACGTCGGCGTTGTCGATCGCCTCGCCGTTCACCCGCGGGTCCTCGACCAGGTCGGCGCGGCCGGCGGCGGCGAAGAAGTCGCGGAAGTTCTGCGGGTTGTAGGGGATCACGCAGGCCAGTCCGTCCTTGGTCGGCGCCGCGCGGTGGCCCTGCGACATCGACAGCGGGAAGCCCGTGGGGCCTTGCGCCGGCTCGAACACGTGCCCGGCGAGGTGCTCGACCAGGTTGAACGCGATGAGCGTGTCGGTCATCGGGATCTCGATCCGCTGGCCCTCGCCGGTGCGGTCGCGGTGGTGCAGTGCGGCGAGCACGGTGTAGACGATCGTGAGCGAGGAAACCTTGTCGCCCAGGATGGTCGGCAGGTACACGGGCTTGCCGATCGCGCGGTTGGCGATGTCGACGAGGCCGGAGGCGGCCTGCACGGTCTCGTCGTAGGCAGCGTTGCCCGCGCGGTCGGAGTCGCTGCGGAAACCCTGCGCGTGGGCGTAGATCAGGCCCGGGTTGCGGCTCGCGACCTCGGCGTAGTCCAGGCCGAGCCGCGCCAGCGCGCCGGGGCGCATGTTGGTGATCAGCACGTCGGCGGTGCCGATCAGCGCCAGCGCCTGCTCGCGCTCGCCGGCGTCCTTGAGGTTCAGGGCGACGCTGCGCTTGTTGCGGTTCACGTTGAGGTTGAGCGGGGTCATCCCCGGCCTGGTGCGGTACCGGCCCACGCGGACGGTGTCGGCGGGGGACTCGATCTTGATCACGTCGGCGCCCAGGTCACCGAGGATCTGCGCCGCGTACGGGCCCATCACCACGGTCGAGAGGTCGATCACGCGCACCCCGTCCAGCGGTCCGGTGGCGGTGTTCTGCTCGTCCATCTTCGATCCTTTCGCACCTGCTGTTGTTGCTCTGCCACCGAAGTTAGGAGCGCAGGTGGGGAAAGGGAATGATCATGTCGATCGGAATGGTGTGACCGCAGCGATCACACCATTCTCGGGGCGTTTCAGCTGCTCAGCGGTTCGCTGAAGATCTCGCGCGCGGCGGCCACGAGTGCGGCCAGGTCGCCGCTGTCGCCCCGGTCACGCCGCCAGATCAGGTTCGTCTCCAGCTCAGGCTGGAAATCCGTGAAGGGGAGCACAGCCACGTTCTCGAGCCGGTAGAGGTGCATCGGGCTGGCCTCGTCGAGCATGGAAATCGAAAACGCGAGCCCGGAAGAAATGATCTCCGAGACGCCCGAATAGCCGGTGTTCGACAGTTTGAACCGCTTCTTGATGCCCAGGGCCATCAATTGGTGGTCGAGCTGTTCGAAATAGGCGGGGGTCGAATCCTCGGGCGAGGCGAGGTAGGCGAACCCGGCCAGCTCGGCGAGGCTCACCGACTCGCGGCCGGTGAACTGGTCGGCGGGCACGACGGCACCGAGCCGTTCGGACATCGCCGGCAGTGCCTCGAGCGCCGGGTCGGTCACGGGCATGCGTGCCAGGGTGAGGGCGAGGCGCCCGTCGAGCACGGCGTCGACGAGGTCGGGGCTCGCGCCCGGCCAGCGTTTCAGCTCGAACCTCCCGCGCACGCGCTCGGTCAGCGCCGTCACGCGGTCGCGCAGGTCCGGGTGCACGCCCGCGGGCATGCCGAGGAACACCGTGCTGCGCTGGGGGCTCGTCGCCTCGCGCAGCCGCCAGGGGATCGAGTTGACCTGCTCCAGCACGTCGCGGGCGATCGGCAGCAAGGCCGTGCCCGCCGGGGTGAGCGTGACGTGGTGGGTGCTGCGGTCGAACAGCTGCTGCCCGAGCTCGTGCTCGAGGTCCTTGATGCGCTGGCTCAACGGCGACGCGGCCATGTGCAGCTTCCGCGCGGCCGCCGAGAAGTTCAGCTCTTCGGCGACGGCCACGAAGTAGCGCAGGTGCAGCATTTCCACAGGCCTCAGCCTAGCCAGTTCCCGGCCGGCGGGCGCTGCCACGACGGGTCATGCGCGGCGGAGGGTTCGTTGCCGGGATCGTCTGTTGTGGACAGTGCTGCCCCGTCGACCGGCACGACTGGGAGATCATGGACGCGACGGTGCCGAGAGGGGAAGCGTGATCGTGAACGTGGCGCCGCCTTCGGGCGCTGGGCCCGCGGTGAGCGCGCCGCCCATGCGCGTGACCAGGCCGTGGACCAGCGCAAGGCCGATGCCGGAGCCGACGGGGCGGCGGTCGCGGTAGCGCTTGTTCAGCACGCCGCGCTCGAAGGCCACCGCGTAGTCCTCGGGTGCGAGGCCGGGGCCGCCGTCGCGGACGGCGAGGTGCGCGTGTCCGTCCGCCACGACCAGGGAGAACACCATGGGCGCGCCGGCCGGGGTCACGCGCAGGGCGTTCTCGGCGAGGCCGTCGACCACCTGCTGCAGGCGGCGCACATCGGCGGTCACGGGCACCGGCTCGGCGGGGGCGTCGGAGTACAGCGGCACGTTCTCGCGTTCGCAGCGCAGCTGCCACACCTGAGCGCGGTCGCGCACGAGCGCGGCCAGGTCGAGCGTCGCGAGGTCGAGGCGGAACTCGTCGGCGCCGAGACGCGCGAGTTCGAGCAGGTCGCTGACCAGGCGTTCGAGCCGCTGCGCCTCGCGGTGGATCGTCTCGCCCGCCCGGCGCGCCTCGGGTCCCTCGGCGACGCCGTCGGCCACGGCCTCGGCGAAGCCGGTCACGGCGGTGAGCGGGGTGCGCAACTCGTGGGACACCGACAGCAGGAACTCGCGCTGACGGGCCTCGCTGTGGGCCAGCGCGTCGGCCAGCTCGTTGAGCGAGCCGGCGACCTCGGCGACCTCGACGGGCCCTTCCACCGGCACCCGCACGTCGCGCCGGCCCGTGCGCAGGCTCACCGCCGCGGCTGCCGCCCTGCGCAACGGCCGGCCGAGCAGCCGCCCGGACACGGACCCGGCCACGGCGGCCACCAGCAGGCCGATCCCGAGTGCCAGCGCGATGTTGCGCACCAGCGCGCGTTGCGTCGCCTCGCCGCTGCGCGCGGGCTGGACCAGCGCGAACGCGGCCGCGCGCGGGCCGACCGCGCGGATCTCCACGAGGTACTGCTGGCCGTCCACGGTCACCCGGTCCGACTGGTTCCGCCCCGACGCCAGCCCGGCCCGCTCGGCCACGCGTGTGGAGGTGGCGTCACCGATGTCCTGGCCCCCCGCGCGCCGCACGACCACGGCGATGCCCTGGCCCCGCACCACGTCGGCGACCTTGCCCACACCGAGGCGGTTGCCGATGCCGGTGTCGTCGAGCTGGGTCGCGACCACGTCGGCCTGCGCCTTGAGCGACTGCTGCAGCACGGAGTCGGCGGTCGTGCGCACGAGCCGGGTCGCCACCAGCCCGGACACGATCACCGCGATGCCCGCCACCGCCAGGCACACGACCGTGGTGCGCAGCGCGAGCGTGCCCCTCATCCGGCGTCCGCCGCGTAGCCGATGCCGCGGACCGTCCTGATCGGACTGTGCTCGCCGAGTTTGGCGCGCAGCTGGGCCACGTGCACGTCGACCGTGCGCGTGCCCGCGGCGGCCGCGTAACCCCACACCGCGCTCAGCAGCTGGTCGCGCGAGAGCACGCGGCCGGGGTGGCGCACGAGGTGGGTGAGCAGGTCGAACTCGGTCGACGTCAGCGTGATCTCCCGGTCTCCGGCCCACGCCCGGCGGCTCGTCACGTCCACCCGCGCGCCCCCGCACTCGAACGTCTCCGCGGCCGGCGTGCCCCCGGACGTGCGCCGCAGCACGGTCCGCACCCGCGCGGCCAGCTCCCGCGGGCTGAAGGGTTTCGTGAGGTAGTCGTCGGCGCCGATCTCGAGGCCGAGCAGCCGGTCCAGCTCGTCGTCGCGCGCGGTGACGAACAGAACCGGCGTCCAGTCGCCCGCCGCGCGCAACGCCTTGCAGATCTCGATGCCGTCCATTCCGGACAGTCCGATGTCGAGCACCACGGCCACCGGCTTCAGCCGCCGCACCGCCGCGAGCGCCGCCGCGCCGTCGGGCTCCACGTGCACACCGAACCCGTCGCGGCGCAGGTACAGCGCCGCGAGCTCGGCGATCGCGGCCTCGTCCTCCACGACCAGGACGAGACCACGGCCGGCTGACCCCATGCGGGCTCCCGTTCTTCCTGTGCCCCTCCGTCGCAGCAGAGGCTACGCGGCTCAGGGGGAGCCGTCGCCCGCCATGTCGGAGTCGATGCTGTCGAGGGTGGACTGGATGCCGTTCAGTTCGCTGGTGGCCGCCGAGCCCCCGCCGGACGGCGCGGCCGAGTCGCCGCCGTTGCAGGCGGTGCACCCGAGCGCCAGGAGTGCGGCCGCCCCGGCCGCGGCCGCGAGCCGGGCGGCCCTCACTTCGTGCCCGCGGGCTTGCAGTGCGCGGCGGCGAACGCGTTGAGCTTGTTCGTCGCGTCGCCGAGCTGGCTGATGCGGCCCTGGCGCTTGTCGGCGCGCTTCTGGAGGCGGTCGGCGGCCGCGGTGTGGCCCTTGGCCTTCTGGTCGGCCGCGCGGGCCTTGAGGTTGGCGACGGAGCCCGCGACCTCGGCGCCGCCGTTGATGCGGTCGGCGAGGTTCTTCGCGCGCTTCTGCAGCTTGGGCACCCAGTCGCCGCAGACCTGCTGCGACTCTTCCGGGCTGAGCGTGATCGGGGCGACCGCGGCGGACGACGGCGGGGGCGTGGTGGTGTCCGCGACGGCCAGCGGCGTCACGACCAGCAGCCCGGCCGCGACCCCGCCGCCCGCCAGCGCCAGCCGCCGGGTCCACGTAGTAGCTCGCATCGTTCGTTCTCCCTCTCGTGACCGGTGGTTTCCGAGGTGTACTTTCCCGGCCCGGTGTACGAGGGGTGTGGGGCGAATGTTCGAGCTTCGTAAAGCCGCAGCCGTCTAAGCCCTAACCCTGACCGAGCCGGTGCAGCACGGCGGCCGCCAGCGCGGTGCGTTCCAGCATCCCCTCGACGCTGATGTGCTCGTGGCGCGCGTGCGCCCCGTCGCCCACCGCGCCGAAGCCGTCGAGCACCGGGTGACCCAACGCGGCCACGAAGTTGCCGTCGCTGGCGCCGCCGACGGAGCATTCGCGCAGGGTCACGCCCAGCTCGGCGGCCAAGTCGCGCGCCAGGGAGTACAGCTCCACGATGGCGTCCGAGCGTTCCATCACCGGCCGGTTCCACCCGCCCTCGACGGTCACGGTCGCTCGCGGGTCGTGCGCCGTGATGGCCGCGACGCCGGCGTCGATGCGGGCGGCTTCGGCGGCACTCGACACCCGCACGTCGATCTCACCGCGCGCCGACCCGGCGATCACGTTCTGCCTGCTGCCGCCGGAGATCACGCCGACGTTCACGGTGGTGCCCGCCGAAAGGTCGGTCAGCGCGTGCAGCGCGAGAATTGAGCGGGCCAGCTCGTCGATCGCGCTCGCGCCCTTCGTCGGGTCGAGCCCGGCGTGGGACTCCACCCCGGTCGCGTGCACCTGGAACAGGCCCACGCCCTTGCGCGAGGTCTTCACGGCACCGTCGGCGCTGGCCTCGAACACCAGCGTGGCCCGGGTGCCCGCGGCCGCTTCCTCGATCACCGGGCGCGACGCGGGGCTGCCGAGCTCCTCGTCGCCGTTGAGGACCAGCCGCACGGCCGGGCGCGGCAGGCCGGCCGCGTCGAGCGCCCGCAGCGCCCACACGGCGTGGACCAGGCCCGACTTCATGTCGAAGATCCCGGGTCCGGTCGCGCGGTCGCCCTCGACCGTGAACGGCCACCCGGCGAGCGTGCCCAGCGGCCACACCGTGTCGTAGTGGCAGAGCAGCAGCACGGGCCGCTCGCCCGCGCCCGGGTAGTCGTAGACCTTGATGTCGCCGTGCCGGCCGCCGTCGAAGTCGCGCACCGCCGCCGGCTCGCCGAGGCGCGAGCGCAGCCAGCCGTCCACCCAGGACAGTCCGCGGGCGAGGCTTTCCTTGTCGTCGCTGGGCGTCTCGATGCCGACGTACTCGGCGAGGTCGGCGAGCAGGTCGTCGCGGTGTGCGCGCACCCACTCGTGCAGCTCCCGGATCCCGGTCACAGGTGTGCCTCCAGTTCGGTGAGGTGGTCCTCGGACATCGGTGCGCCGGCCTCGACGTCGCCCAGGCGCTTGAGCACGGCCTTCAGCAGCGGGAGCCCGATGCCCAGCTCGGCGGCCTCGTCGAGCACCGGTGCGTAGTGGTGGAAGACCTCGACGGGGCGGTGGCGCACGGCGATGTCGCGCCAGATCCCGCTGCGGTCCTTCGGCATCGTGCGCAGCCAGGCCACCAGCCGGTCGGTCGCCGCTTCCCGCCCGGCCGCGCCCGGCAGGTACGCGGCGGGGTCGAACTCGTCGAAGGGCTCCAGCACGCGCGAACCGGCCGCGGCGAACACCTCGGCCGCGAGCGCGTGCATCAACGGCCGGTGCCGGTCGATGAGGTCGGCCATCGGCGCGTCGGCCAGCGCCGTGGTGGTGAGCATCGCGCCGAAGCCGAGCTTGGCCCACAGGTAGCCCTCGACGTTCGCGGTCGCCACGGCCGGCCCCCAGGCCTGCAGATCGGCCACGACCTCCTCGACACGCTCGCTGATCCGGCCGTCCGGCTCACCGACGACCAGCGCGCCCGCCCCGCCGTCGCGCACCACACCGGGCTCGGCGACGTCGGCGAAGAGGTTCACGAAGGCCCCCACCGTCCGCCGCGCGCCGACGAACGACGCGATCAGCTGCTCGTTCAGCCCGTTCTGCAGCGAAACGACGAACCCGTCGGACGCCAGCCGCGGCTCGAGCCACTGCAGGGCGTTCTCCGTGGCCTGCGCCTTCACCGCGAGCAGGACGCGGCCCAGCTCCGGCGGCGCGTCGCCCGGCAAGAACGCGGGCAGGTCCACGCGCTCCTCGCCCCCGGGTCGCACCAGCGTCAGTCCGCGTTCGGTGATCGCGGCGACGTGGGCCGGGTCGGCGTCGACGATCACCACCGGGTGCCCGGCTTTGGCGAGGTGGAAGGCGATCGTGCCGCCGATCGCGCCGCCGCCCACCACCGTGTAAGCGCGGCGCTCAGCCATGCGCGGTCACTCCCTTTTGGACTTCCGTTTCCCCGGACCAGTGCAGTGGCAGCCCCGCGGCGCCGGCGGTCGACCCGCCGTCGACGCGCAGCACCGTGCCGGTGATCCACCCGGCTTCCGGGCCGGCGAGCCAGAACACGGCGTCGGCGATCTCACCCGGCGCGCCGCGGCGCCCGAGCGGGTTCACCGACACCGCGGCGGCGTAGGCCTCCGTCACGGGGTTCGCTTCGCTGTCGACCGTCACGAACCCCGGGCTCACGGCGTTGACGCGGATGCCGTGCGGTCCGAGTTCGACGGCGCAGGCCTTCGTCGCCATCTCCAGCGCGGCCTTCGACGTGGCGTAGTGCGCGGCGCCGGGCCGCGCGCGGGTGGCGGCACCGGAGGAGATGTTCACGACCGTGCCGGTGGTGCCGGCCGCCACGTGCCGGCGGCCGAACGCGACCGTGGTGAGCACGGCCGCGCGCACGTTCACGTCCTGCACGTGGTCCCACCGCTCGGCCGTGAGGTCGAGCAGCCGGGTGGCGGGGTAGATGCCGGCGGCGTTGACCAGCACGTCGACCGGCCCGGCCGCGTCGACCAGCCCTTCGGCGAACGCGGCGTCGGCGAGATCGCCGGGCAGCTCGGTCACGGGCACGCCGTGGTCGGCGCGCAGCCGGGAAGCCACTGTGGACAGTTCGCCCGCGCGCAGGTCCGCGCACGCCAGCCGGTCTCCTGCGGCGGCGAAACGGGCCGCGATCGCGGCCCCGATCCCGCCCGCGGCACCGGTCACGAGCACCGTACGCATCTAGAGCTGTTTTCCCTTCGTCTCGGGCATCGTGAGGTACACCGCCACGCCGATCAGCGCGGCGACGGCGACGTAGATCCACACGAGATCACCGTGGTGGTTGGCGTTGAGCCAGGTCGTGACGTACGGGGCGGTGCCGCCGAACACGGCGACGGCCAGCGCGTAGGGCAGGCCGATGCCGGTCGTGCGCACCTCGGGCGGGAACTGTTCGGCCATGATCACCGCGCAGTTGGCGGAGTAGCCGACGATCAGCACGAGCCCGATGAGTTCGATCACGAACACGCTCCAGAACCCGTTCGCCAGGAAGTGGAACGCGGGCCAGGCGAAGACCACGAACCCGGCGGCGAACGCGGTCATCGTGGGTTTGCGGCCGAAGCGGTCGGACAGCAGGCCGCCGAAGGGCAGCAGGCAGATGAACACGAGCATCGCCAGCGTGTTGGCCAGCAGCGCTGTCTTGAGCGGGATGCCGGTGGCCAGGTGCGCGTACGCCGGCATGTAGCTGACCCACACGTAGTAGATGAGCGTGCCCGCGATCGTCACACCGGCCACGCGCAGCGCGGCACCCGGGTGGTCGCGGACCATGGCCACGACCGGGTTGCGCCGGGGCTTCGCCGCCGATTGGGCGCTGAGCTTGCCGAACGCCTCCGTCTCGTGCACCGACCGGCGCAGCCACAGCCCGACCAGCCCCAGCAGCCCGGCGACGCCGAACGCGAGCCGCCAGCCCCAGCCGTGCAGGTCGGCGTCCGACAGCGTCGAGTTGAGGATCGTGCCCAGCAGGGCCGCGATGAGCGAGCCCGCGCCGACCGACACCTGCTGCCACGACCCGGCGAACGCCCGGCGCCCGGTGGCGGCCGACTCGATCAGGAACGCCGACGACGACCCGAACTCGCCGCCCGCCGAGAAGCCCTGCACGAGCCGGGCGAGCAGCAGCACGATCGGCGCGCCCACGCCGATCTGGGTGTAGGTGGGGCAGACCGCGATCACGATCGACGCGCCCGCCATCAGCGAGATGGTGAGCGTGAGGCCCTTCTTGCGGCCGCGGCGGTCGGCGTACGCGCCGAGCACCGCGCCGCCGATGGGGCGCATCACGAAACCGACGGCGAACACGGCCAAAGTGGACAGCAGAGCCGCGGTTTCGTTGCCCCCGGCGAAGAACTGACCGGCGAAGATGGGGGAGAAGGTGGCGTAGACGGCCCAGTCGACCCATTCGACGGTGTTGCCGATGGAGCCCGCGACGATCGCCTTGCGCTGCTGCGGGTTCAGCCGGTGGGCCGCCTGGGGCAGGTCCGAAGTGGACGCCGTCGTCATGGTTTCATCCCTTCTGCGGCGAGGACGTGGTCGACGACCTGGGCGTGGGTGGCGAACCACACGCCGTCGTGGCCGCTGATGTGCTCCAGCAGCTCGGTGAGGATCGCGACGCGTGAGCGGTGGCCGATGATGTGCGGGTGCATGGTGAGCTGGAACAGCCCGCCTTCGGCGTAGGCGGCGTCGAACTCGTCGCGCCAGATCTCCAGCACCCCGCGCGGCGGGGTGTAGGGGCGCAGGGAGGCGAAGCGGTCCATCATGAAGTACGGCGCGTCGTCGCGGATCCACTCCACGGGCAGCTCGACGATGCCGGTGGGCTCGCCGTTCTCGAGCAGCTCGTAGCAGTCGTCGTCGGCCATCAGCGAGGAGTCGTACCTCAGGCCGAGCTCGCGCGTGATGGCCAGCGTGGCGGCGGAGAAGTCCCACGACGGCGTGCGGATGCCGACCGGGCGGGTGCCGGTGAGCCGTTCGAGCACGTCGGCGGCGCGGAAGGCGAGATCGCGTTCCTCGGCCTCGGCCAGCGCGGTGTTGCGTTCGTGGATCCAGCCGTGCAGGGCGACCTCGTGGCCGGCGTCCACATAGGACTTCACTTCGCCGTCGTGCAGCAGGGCGGAGACGGCGGGCACGAAGAAGGACGCCGGGGCGCTGAAGCGGTCCAGCAGCCTGAGCAGGCGCGGCACGCCCACGCGGGCGCCGTACTCACCCTGGGCGAGCTTGCCGGGCAGCACTTCGCCGTCGCGCAGGGCGGGTGTTTCGTGGTCGGAATCGAAGGACAGGGCGACCGCGACTTTCGCGCCGCCGGGCCACTGCGCGGGACGCAGCGAGCGGCCCGCGCGGACGTGCTCGACGTGTCCTCGCCACGTCTTCTCGTCCCAGAGCCAGGGTTGTTCGGTCATGCTTCCTCCCGGGTTGCAGTCGCGGCGGGCGTGGGCGACCAAGCGCGTTTGAGGGTGGCGACCTGCAGGGTCACGTCGGCCTCCCGCAGGCCCGGCAAGGCGCCGACGACGTCGGTGGTGTGGCGGTAGAGCTCGCCGTAGTGGCGCAGCACGATCTGGCCGACGAGGTTGAAGCGGCCGGTCGTCGCGCTCAGGTACTTCGTGCCGGGGTGCGCCGCGAGCTGCTGCCCGGCACGGTCGAGCTCGGCCGGGGTGACCGAGAGCCAGAGCATGAACTCCAGCGCGTAGCCGAACATCGCGGGTTCGGCGAGCGTGCGGAAGCGCAGGCAGCCGCGGCGCACAAGGGAGTCGACGCGGCGGGCGACGGTGGACTCGCTCGTGCCGGTCTGGCGCGAAACCTCCTTGAACGAGAGGCGACCGTCTTCGCCGAGCGCGGCGCTGATGGCGAGGTCGAGCTCGTCGAGCTGCTCGGGTGGGCGTTCCCAGTGCTGTTCCTCGAAGGGGCGCACGTCGGCGCCGCGCAGCTCGACGGCGGCTTGGGGGCTGAGCTCGCCGGAGTCCCAGTCGTGGTTGGAGGTGAACGTGCGCATCACGGCGAAGGTCTCGGCGTCGCGCACGTTGTCGGCGGCGGGGAAATCGCCCTGGAGGCGGGCGACGTCGCGGTAGGTGGGGAGCACGAACTCGGCCGAGCAGTCGGCGCTGCCCGCGAGCACCGTGGCGTAGCGGACTTCGGGCCGCGCGGCCAGCGCCTCGGCGACGGCGGTCGCGGTGCCCGGCCGGCACCTCAGCCGCGCCAGCACCGGCACGCCGAGGCCGCAGCGCAGCACGTCGACCACGCCGATCACGCGCAGCTGGCCCGATTCCGTGAGCTGGCCGGCGCGGCGGAGCACCGTGGACTCGCTCGTGCCCACGTGCCGCGCGATCGCACCCCACGACGCACGCCCGTTGAGCTGCAACGCGGCGACGATCCGCCGGTCCAGATCGCCGAGTTTGGCTTCGTCGGTCACGGGTGCATCGTGGATGCAGGAAAACGTCAAGTCAAGGGTCAGGTCTGCAAGAAACCGTCGATTTGGAGGGTCAGGAAGCGGTCCATTGCCGCGTCGACGGCTTCGCGGTCACCCGTCGTCACGAGGTCGAGCAGCAGCCCGCGCGCGACGGCGAGGCCGAGCCGGGCCTGCGCCGCACGGTGGTGTTCGGGCACGCCGAGCCGTTCCAGCAGTGCCTCGACAGGGCCCAGCCAGCCCTCGACCACGCCGTCGAGGAACTCCGCGGTGCCGGCTGCGCCGCCGAGGGCTTGACCGTAGAGCTGGAAGAAGAGTTTTTCGTTGTGCCGCAGCGTTTCGTCGGTGAGCCGGCGCCAGAACTCCTTGGCCAGCTGCTGCGGGGGAAGGGCGGGATCGAGGTCGGCGAGCACCGCGCGCTGGCGCCGCTCCACCTCGCGCGCGACGGCCGTGAGCAGGCCTTCCTTCGAGCCGAAGTGGTAGCTGAGCATCCGGTGGCTCGTGCCGAGGGCCGCCGCCAGTGCCCGGAGGCTCAGCGCGGCACCGTTGCGGGCGATGTGCTCGACAGCCGCGTCAAGGAGCTTGTCCCTTGCCTCCGCCATGTACCAGATGGTACATGTACCAGGTGGTACAGGGTCTCGGGAGGCCTCGATGCAACGAATCTCGGTGCGGGCCCACACGCCCGCCGACCCGGCAACGGTCTACGCCCTCCTGCGCGACGGCTCCAGCTGGCCGCGCTGGTCGCCCCTGGGCTCGTTCGAGCTGGCCCGCCCGGGTGTGTCGGAGCGGGAGGGGCTGGGCGCCCTGCGCGTGTTCCGCACCGGCCGCACCCGCTCGTGCGAGGAGGTGATCGCCCTGGAGCCGGACCGCCGCTTCGGTTATGCCCTGCGCAGCGGCCTGCCCCTGCGCGACTACCGCGCCTACGTCGACCTGGCTCCGGTCGACGGCGGCACGGACATCCACTGGCACTCGTCCTTCGAGGGCAAGATCCCGGGCACGGGCTGGTTCTACCGGATGGTGCTGGGGCGCTTCATCGCCCGCGTGGTGGCCGGCCTGGTGGCGGAAACGACACGGGGTTGACCCCTATTCGGGGATGCAGCTGTTCTCGCGGATTGTTACTCTCTACTGGAGAGTGACAAGGAGGCCTTCCGTGCTGGGAAACCCGTACGACCGCGACTGCCCCACCCGCCAGCTCCTCGACCGCATCGGCGACCAATGGACGGTCCTCATCGTCGGCTCCCTGCGCGACGGCCCGCTGCGCTTCACCCAGATCGGCAAGCGCGTCGAGGGCATCTCCCAGAAAGTCCTGACGCAAACCCTCCGCAGCCTCGTCCGCGACGGCATCCTCACGCGCACCGCGTACCCGGTGATCCCGCCTCGGGTGGAATACGAGCTCACCGACCTGGGCCGGGACCTGGCCGAGCCACTGGACATGCTGGCGGGTTGGGCCCGCCACCACATGAAGCAGGTGACGGCCGCCCGGGCGGCCTTCGACGCGGAACACGCACCGGCATCGGTTTGAGGTGCAGGTAGCCGGTCGGCAGCTCTCTGATGCGCGGTACTCGCTCGCTCGCGCCGGCCAGCACTGTCTTCAGCATCCGGTATCGGCCCGGTGCTCCGCGCCTCGGACGCCGGCGATTCGCTGAAAGTGCTGGCCTCGCCCGACGCCGCCGATCCCGAAGACGGAGCAGGCGGACGTCGGCGGGCGACGCGGGTGTTCGCCGACATCGCGATGCCCGACCTGTCCGGAATTGCGATGTCGCGCATGATCGCGGCCATCGACCTCGTGCCGACGCTGGTGTTGGTCACCGCCTACGCGGACAACGCGGTGGACGCCTTCGACCTGGGCGCCGTCGACCATCTGCTCAAGCCCTACCGGCAGAGCCGGCTCGATCGCACCGTCGAACGGGTCATCGCGCGGCGAAACGCCGACCGCCCCGAGCTCACCGACTTCGGCCGGGACCTGGCCGAGCCACTGGACATGCTGGCGGGTTGGGCCCGCCACCACATGAAGCAGGTGACGGCCGCCCGGGCGGCCTTCGACGCGGAACAGCACCGCCGACGGTTTGAGGTGCAGGTAGCCGGTCGGCAGCTCCTGCCGGTCGACACCGGCCCTCGTCAGAAGCGCGAGGATCTCAGCGACTGACCAACCCCGCCTCATGCGCCAGCAACCCCGCCTGCGTCCGGTTCCCGCACTCCAGCTTCACCAGCATCCGCGACACGTAACTCTTCACCGTCGCCTCCGCCAGGTGCAGCCGGGAGGCGATGTCCGCATTGGACAGTCCCTCGCCGAGGCACGTCAGGACGTCGCGTTCGCGGTCGGTGAGGGCGGCGGTGAGGCGCTGGGCCGTGGCGGTGCGGGCGTGGCCGTCGGAGGACAAGGCGACGAGGCGGCGCGCGGCGGAGGGCGACAGCACCGTGTGGCCGTCGGCGGCGACGCGGACGAGGCCGATGAGGTCTTCGGGCGGGGTGGACTTCACGAGGAAGCCCGCGGCGCCCGCGCGAAGGGCCCGGATGACGTACGTGTCGGCGTCGAACGTGGTCAGCGCGACGACCGCGGGCGGGTCGGGCAGGGCGACGATGCGGGTGATGGCCGTGAGGCCGTCGACGCCGGGCATGCGCAGGTCCATGAGCACGACGTCGGGACGGTGCCGCACGACGGCTTCGACCGCTTCGGCGCCGTCGCCGGCCGAGGCGACCACCGTCAGGTCCGGGGCGGAGCCCAGGATCGTGCGCAGGTGCGCGCAGACCATGGGCTCGTCGTCGGCCACGACCACCGTGATCACCGGGGAGCACCTTCCGTCGTCGGGACGTAGGCGGGAAGTATCGCACCGACCCGGAACCCGCCGCCGGGCTCGGGGCCGGACTCCAGGCGCCCGCCGACGAGCTCGACGCGCTGGCGCAGTCCGCTCAGCCCGGCGCCGGAGCCGCTGCCGGCGAGGGTCGGGTCGGGTGGGCGGCACGCGGAAGTGTTGGTGACGCACACCTCCAGGCCCCCGGGGTGGTACCGCAGCACCACGACGGCCGACGAACCCGGCGCGTGTTTGCGCACGTTCGTCAGCGCCTCCTGCACCACGCGGTACGCCGTGCGCGCGACCGTCGGTGACACCTGGGACGCATCACCGCTCACCGTGAGCTCAGTGGCCACGCCGACGGCCACCGACTCGGCCACCAGGTCGGCCGGCGAAGCCACCGGGGCCGGGGAAGCCGCCGGCGGCTCGAACGACGACCCGTCGCGCAGCACGCCCACCAGGTCCCGCAGTTCGTCCAGCGCGTGCGCGCCCTCGCGACGGATGTCCTCGGCCGCCGAGCGCACGGCCGGGTCGGTGGAGACCACGCCCAGCGCGCCCGCGTGCAGCACCATCAGGCTCAGCCGATGGGTCACCACGTCGTGCATCTCGCCCGCGAGCCGCCGCCGTTCCTCGGCGCGTGCCCGCTCCGCCAGCAGGTGCTGTTCGCGCTCGGCGCGCTCGGCCCGATCGCGCAGGGAACGCAGCAGCTGCCGCCGCGCCTCGAAGTAGAGCGCCACCGCCACCGGCAACGCCGTGCTCAGCAGCCCGAAGGGCGTCGTGTTCCACGCCGGGTCCCACGGCCGCGTCGCAAGCACCGCCAGCACCCCGCCGAGCCACAGCAGCCGCCGCCGGTCCATCACGCGCGGCAGCTGGCTCAGCACCACCGGCGTGATCGTCGGCACGGTCATCAGGCTCGGCTGGTCCGCGGGCACCAGCAGCCCGGGCGAGAACAGGTCCGACGCGAGCATCGCCAGCGACGCCACCACCAGCACCCCGGCCACCGCGTCGGGGAAGCGGAACACCGCCAGCAGCGTCACGTCGCACGCGAGCCGCAGCACCAGCCCGGCGTACGGCCCGAAGGCGCCGCTCGTGGGCCCGGCCAGCTGCAGCGACACGTCGATCGCCGCGAACAGCAGCACCGCGGCCGCGAGCCAGCCCAGATCGGCCGGCCGGGGCCACGTCCCACGCCGCACTTCGGTCACGCCCGTCACGGTAACGGCTGGTCCGGACCTGCGCGGCCGGTACGCATCCGCCGGGGGAGCGGCCGCAACGGAAGTTGCGCGGCCGACAACGTTCGTGGCCCGCGCCGGCTACCGATCACCGTTACGCGCACCCGGCCCGGCGCGGTCCACTCGGATCATGACGAGTACGGAGACGACGAGCACCCGGGACGTCGCCGCGTTCGCCCGGCTGCCGGTGCTCACCGTGGCCGCGCTGGCGGCGGCCGCGCTCGTGGTCACGAGCGTCCGCTACGCGCACGGGTTCGACGAGCTCTATTTCCTGGTGGCTGGTCGAGATCATCCGGCCTGGGGGTATTTCGACCAGCCACCGCTCGTCCCGCTGCTGGCCGGCACGCTCGACCGGCTGTTCCCCGGTTCGCTGCTCGCGCTGCGCCTGCCGATGGCCATCGCGGTCGGCGCCGGGGTGGCGGTCACCGCGCTGATCGCCCGCGAGCTCGGCGGCCGTCGCGGCGCGCAGCTGGTGGCGGCGGGGCTGTACGCCACGTCGAACCTGGTCATCCTCAGCCACTGGGTTTCCACCTACGCGCTGGACCCGTTCCTGTGGACCGTCGTGGTGTTCCTGCTGGTGCGCTGGACCCGCACCCGCCGCGACGGCCTGCTCGTCCGGGCGGGCGTGGTCACGGCCGTGTCGCTGGAGGTGAAGTTCCTCATCCCGGCGTTGTGGGCCGCGGTGCTGGTGAGCGCGGCGGTCTTCGGCCCGCGCCGGCTGCCGAGCCGCCCGAAACTCCTGCTCGGTGCCTTGATCGCGGTGGTGGCGACCATCCCCACCCTCGTCTGGCAGGCGGCGCACGACTGGCCGTACGCGCACATGGCCGACGTCGTCGCGGCCGAGTTCCCCGGGTACTGGGCGTTCGCGCGCGACGGGCTGCTCGGCGCCGGGATGGGCGTGGGCGTGGTAGGCCTGCTGTACGGCGGGTGGCGGCTGTTCCGCTCGGCCGAGCTGCGGCCGTATCGCTACCTCGCCTTCGCGTTGGTGCTGGTCACGGTCGTGGTGGTGCTGACGCACGGCCGTTCGTACTACCTGATGAGCTTCTACGCGCTGCCGTTCGCGGCCGCCGCGGTGGAGCTGAGCCGGCGCGACCTCGCGCGGTGGTGGCGGATCCCAGCGGGCGTCGCGTTCGCGCTGTCGGCCGCGGTGACGGTGGCCGGGTTGCCCGTGTGGCCCGCTTCAGTGACGGCGACGACGTTCGGGCCGGTGTCACTCGGCACGGTGTTCGCGGGCGGCGAGACGGCGCAGAAGCAGGTCGCCGACGTCGTCGGGCAGACGTACGCCGCGCTGCCGGACAAGGCGCACACGGCGGTGTACGCGGAGATCTATCCGTTCGCGGCGGCGGTGGAGTACTACGGGCCGCCCTACGGGATCACGGAAGTCTACAGTGGACACCGCGGGTACTGGTACTTCGACCGGCCGCCGGACCTGGCTCGGGATGTGCTGTTCGTGGGCTTCGAGCCGGCGTTGCTGAAGCCGTATTTCTCGTCGGTCACCGAGGTGGTGCCCGGTCTGGTGTGGCACTTTTCGGGGAGGACGCAGCCGTGGGACGCGATCTGGCCGCAGGTGAAGCGGCAATGACACTTTCACTGGCCGCTCGGGCCTACTTGCTGGCATGCGATCCGGATCGGGGCCGCGTGCGAAGGCGCAGTGACGCCGCGTTGCTCGTGCGCGCCGCCGCGGTGGCCGACCTCGTGCTGCGTGGCCGGCTGGCCGTTGCCGGCGGTCGGGTGTCGGCCGCCGGCCACGGGCCCGTGGGCGACCTGCTGCTCGACGATCTGCTCGCCGACCTCACCGAGGAGGGGCCGATGCGGTGGAAACGCCTGGTGCAGCGTGAATCCGCGGACACCGTGCGTTCGCTGGAACTGCAGCTCGCCGCAGCCGGGCTGGTGCGGGTGCCGCGGCGGAAGGTGGTGGAGCTGGTCGACCGGACGCCGGCCGACGAGATTCGGGCCACTGTGGACGCTGCCCTGTCCGGTTCCACAGTGGACGATGCGACCGCCGCCCTGACGGCTCTCGCGGCGGCGGCGGAGGTGGGCTTCACCCGCTGTTCGGCGCGTCGGCACGCTCGGAGACTCGAGCAGCTGGCTCTGGCCGCCGGCGTGACGGAACTGCGAGCGGCGGTACGGCACTTGCGGGCCCGGCGGTTCGCGCTCCTGGCGAGCGGGTGAGTTCGGCCGCCGCCGAAGGGTTCGGGGCCTACGGTGGCGGAATGACGTCCTTCGCCGCCTTGCACCTGCCCGGGAAACCCTTGCTGCTGCCCAATGTCTGGGAGTTCGGCTTCGCCGCCGCCCTCGCCGCGGCGGGCCACCCGGCGGTCGGCACGACGAGCCTGGGTGTGTCGGCCGCCGCCGGCCTGGCCGACGGCGCCCCCGCGTCCCGCGCGGCGACGGTGGCGCTGGCCCGCGCGCTGGCGCCGCTGGACGTGCTGGTGAGCGTCGACATCGCCGACGGTTTCAGCACCGACCCGGCCGTGGTCGCCGACCTCGTGGCGGAGCTGGCCGACGCGGGCGCCGTGGGCGTCAACCTGGAAGACGGCCGTGCCGACGGCACCCTCGCCCCGGTGGACACGCAGTGCGCCCTGATCGCGGCCGCCCGCGCCGCCGCGCCCGGCGTGTTCCTCAACGCCCGCACCGACACGCACTGGCTCGGCTCCGGCTCGCTGTCCACCACCCTCACCCGCGCCCACGCCTATCGCGACGCCGGCGCCGACGGCCTGTTCGTGCCCGGCCTCGCCGCCGCGGACGACATCACGGCGGTCGTCGCGGCGACGGACCTGCCCCTGAACGTCCTGTTCCTGCCGGGGCGCGTCACGGTCGCCGGCCTCGCCGATCTGGGCGTGGCGAGGGTGAGCCTGGGGTCGACGCCGTACCGCGTCGCGCTGGCCGCGGCGCTGGCCACGGTGGCGGCTGCCCGGGATGGCGGGGAGCTGCCGCTGGCGCCGCCTTCGTACGACGAGGTGGCCGGGTTGCTGCCCGCGGACCGGTAGGTTCCGGCCGCGCGATCCCCCGGGCCGCCGTCACGGTCAGTCCGCGCACCGGCCGCGCCGGGTTGGCTGCCCACTCGACAACACCGTTGACGACGTCAAACGCGTTCTCACCGCATTCGGGTGAAGCCGCCGCCAGCGGTGAACTACGGTATGTGCCCGTGGTTGGTCCGCATTTCACCCCCGGTCCCTCGGACACGGCACCGCTCGCCGCGGTGCCCGCGCAGCCGGGGTCGCCGCCCGGTCCGGCGCCGGCGCGGGACACGAAGGCGTTGCTGGTGCGGGGCGCGGGGCTGCTCGTGATCGCCGTGGTCGCGGGGCTGGTCTGGTACCTCATCCGGCACGACAGCACGCCGCCGCCCGTCGCGCAGGAGCCGGTGAAGACGAGCCCGTTCGACTACCAGCTGGTCGAAGGCCCGAACAAGTCGACCGACTGCGCCGCGAAGTCCTACGACGACACCAAGAAGTTCTTCCAGACCAACCCCTGCGGCTCGCTCGCGCGGGGGCTCTACACGGTCCAGTACGGCGACGCCAAGGCGCTCGTCTCGGTCGTCAAGGTGAGCATGCCGACCGCGGCGCAGGCCGCGCAGCTCAAGGCCCTCACCGACCAGGACGGCACCGGCAACGTCAACGACCTCGTCCGCGACGGCACCTACAAGGCCGCCGGCGCCCCCAAGGTCAGCGGCGACCAGGCGCAGTACGAATCGGCCGTCACGGGCACCGACGTCACCATCGTCCTGGCCGACTTCTACGCCCGCCACAAGGACGACGCGCTCCTCAAGCGCATCGCCACGGGTGCCCTGGACCTGGGCGCCGACCTGCACTGACGACCAAGCACACGGGGCCGTTCCCACCACCGGGAACGGCCCCTCTTTTTCACGGCTTTTTCACGGCCGAGCCCCGGCCCCGGGCGATCATGCCCGGTGCCGAAGCCGTGCCGTGACGGCAGCTTCGGCCTCGGCAGGGCACCGGCGAACCGGACGAAAAAGGGGTCGTTCCCCTCACCGGGAACGACCCCTTTTTCACTCCCGCAACCTCACACGGGCTGCCCCGGCATCGCCAGCGCCGTCGGCTTCTCCCCGGCTTCCTGCCGCCACGGCGTCCCCCGCCGCGACGCCGCGATCAGGGCCTGCAGGGCCATCTTCCGCAGCCCCGCGTCGTCGGTGTGGGTGACCACGCCGAGCCACGCCGCCGCCGAGTCCTGTTCCGCGCTCGCCACGAGGCCGGCCGCCGAGGCGGTGTCGTCGACGGGCTTCGGCGGCACGTACGCGGCTTCCGGAGCCACCGGGGTGCCGCCTGCCGACTCGATCATCTGGGTGACCACGTCGCGCCGGTCGGTGTGCTCGGCGCGGCCCGCTTTGAGGGCGTCGCCGAACTCGCCGGGCAGGAAGGCGGTCACCAGCCCGTACACCCAGAGCGCCGCGTGCTCCGAGGCCAGCGCCTTCTGGAGCGGGTCGACGGCGTCTTCCGCGAGCTTCCCGGCCGGCGCGACCGGGGCCTGGGCGTCCGCGCCGGGGCCCAGCGGCGCGGCGATGCGCTGCAGGCTCGCGCAGCCGGCGGCGACGCCCGCGACCAGCCCGGCGCGGTAGGCCGGCAGCGTGGGCACGAGGTCCTCGGCCTGCTTCCGGGCCGCGGCCAGGCGTTCCTTGAACGCGCCGACGTCCGCGGGCGCGGCGGGCGGAGTGCTCACCTGCGTCGGCCGGTTGAGGCGGTCGACCTCGGGCTTGAGGGCGGCGGCCTGGGCGGCGCGCGCGTCGGCGACCTGCCCGGCGACAGCGCCGCCGAGGGCTCGGGCCGCGGATGCGTCGGCGTCGGCGGCCGTCAGCAGCGGGGCGAGCGGGTCGGGGCTCGAGTCGTAGCCCCCGGAACAAGCCGCCAGCGGGAGGGCCACGGCGGCGACGGCACCCAGGCGCAGAACGCCGCGCCGGGAAAGCCGGGAGAGGTCGGTCGGTCTCACGTCGGCCCATCCTGCCAGGCCCGGCACCGGCACCGCCGCTCGCGCGTCCCCGCGGGGTCGCACGATAAGCTGGTCCACCACCGACCACAGTCGTGACCAGCCCGCGTCACCTCGGCCGAACAGGAGTGCTCCACGTGCCCAACGAACTCGCCAGCCGGCTTCAGCCGATAGTGGCCGAAGCCGTCTCCGCCGCGGGTTTCGACCTCGACTCGTTCGAGGTGCAGCAGGCCGGCCGCAAGCAGCTGGTCAAGGTCGTCGTCGACTCCGACGACGGGGTCGGGCTGGACGAGGTCGCCGAGATCAGCCGCAAGGTGTCGGCGGTGCTCGACGACAACGAGCACGTGCTCGCGAGCGCCTACACCCTCGAGGTCACCTCACCGGGCCTCGACCGGCCGCTCTCGCAGCCGCGGCACTGGCGCCGCGCGAAGTTCCGCCTGGTCCGGATCACGCCGGCCGAGGGTGCGGAGTTCGTCGCGCGCGTGGGCCATGCAGGCGAGGAGCGCGTCACGGTCCTGTTCGAGGGCCGGCTGAAGGACGTGCACTACAAGTCGGTGGCGAAGGCCGTGGTGGAGATCGAGTTCAAGCAACCACCCGTCGACGAGCTCAAAATGTTGGAACAGGACGCGTCCGGCAAGAGCAGCACCCCTGCCGGCCAGACGGAAGCGAAGGAGGAGCCGAAGTGAACGTGGACATCGCCGCGCTGCGGGCGATCGAACGGGACAAGGACATCCCCTTCGACACGGTGATCGAGGCCATCGAGACGGCCCTGCTCACGGCCTACAAGCACACCGAGGGGCACCAGCCCCACGCGCGCATCGACATCGACAAGAAGACCGGCCTCGTCCGCGTCCTCGCCCACACCCTCACCCCCGAGGGCGAGGTCGACGAGGAGTGGGACGACACGCCCGAGGGCTTCGGCCGCATCGCCGCCACCACGGCCCGCCAGGTCATCCTGCAGCGCCTGCGCGACGCCGAGCACGAGAAGACCTTCGGCGAGTTCTCCGCCAAGGAGGGCGAGATCGTGGCCGGCGTGGTGCAGCGCGACGCGCGCGCCAACGCCCGCGGCATGGTGGTGGTCCAGGTCGGCGACACCGAAGGCATCCTGCCCTCGGCCGAGCAGGTCGCGGGGGAGTCCTACGAACACGGCACGCGCATCAAGGCGTTCGTCGTCGGCGTTTCGCGCAGCAACCGCGGGCCGCAGATCATGCTCTCGCGCACGCACCCGAACCTCGTGCGCAAGCTCTTCGCACTCGAGGTGCCCGAGATCGCCGACGGCACGGTCGAGATCGCCGCGGTGGCGCGCGAAGCGGGCCACCGGACCAAGATCGCCGTGCGCTCCTCGGTGCCCGGCGTGAACGCCAAGGGCGCCTGCATCGGCCCGATGGGCGCGCGCGTGCGCAACGTGATGAGCGAGCTGGCCGGCGAGAAGATCGACATCATCGACTACTCGGAGGATCCGGCCCGCTTCGTGGGGAATGCCTTGTCCCCGGCGAAGGTTGTGTCTGTTCGTGTCGTGGACGAGCGGGCGAAGACCGCTCGTGTCGTCGTGCCCGATTTCCAGCTCTCCCTCGCCATCGGCAAGGAGGGCCAGAACGCGCGGCTCGCCGCCCGGCTCACGGGCTGGCGCATCGACATCCGCAGCGACGCCGCACCCGCCGAAGGGGAGGGTGAGCAAGACCACGCCGGACAGACGCGGCCCGCCGCGACAACCGGTTCGGCTGAGTGAAGGTCGAAGCGCTAGACTCGACAATGGTTCAGGAGCCGCCGCGGGGATGTGGCGACACGACCGACCTCCAGCGTCACCGGCACGTTCCGGTGCGCACGTGTGTCGGCTGCCGGCAGCGGGTCCTGAACGGTGAGCTGCTGCGAGTGGTCGCGGTGGCCGGGCGGCTGGTCGTCGACGAACGTCGGCGGCTGCCGGGGCGGGGAGCGTGGTTGCACCCCACACCGGGCTGTCTGGCCAAGGCCGAGCGGAAGCGGGCGTTCCCCCGGGCCCTTCGGGCCCAGGGCGCACTCGACGCCGCGGGCCTGCGTGAACACGCGGCATTCGCGGTGCCCACCACGGAGATGGGGCCCGAGACCTTCTCGGGCCGAGAGTGAACAAGGAAGCAGGTCGACCCGTCATGAGTCAGCCGTGAAGCCGACGCCATGAACGCGCGACGATAAGGACGAGGTCAGCGGGTCTCTTCACCGCCTGGCCTCCCCTAGATGAGGAGAGCTGTGCCAGGCAAGGCCCGTGTACACGAGCTCGCGAAAGAGCTCGGCATCACCAGCAAGGAAGTTCTCGCCAAGCTCAAGGAGCAGGGCGAGTTCGTGAAGTCCGCGTCATCCACGGTCGAGGCGCCCGTCGCCCGTCGCCTGCGTGACGCGTACCCCGCCAAGGGCGGGAAGAAGCCCGGCCCGACGCCCGGCCCGCGGCCCATGCCGCCCGCCGGTCCTTCGAACGCCGGGAACTCCAACGGCAACTCGAACGCTGCCCCGAGCGCTCCGCAGGCCCCCCGGCCCGCCGCGCCGGCTCCGCAGCAGTCGCAGCAGCAGGCTCCGGCGGCGAAGGCCGCGCCTGCCGCTCCGCAGTCCAGTGGCCCGCGTCCGGCCACCCCGGGCGGCCGCCCGGGTCCGGGCCCGCGTCCCGGTCCGCGCCCGGCCACCCCGGCGCAGCCGCAGCAGCCGCAGCCCGAGGTGCAGGCCCCCGCGGCCAAGGCCGAGCCGTCCGGCGGCGCCACCGCGGCGCCGAAGCCCGCTCCGAAGCAGGACGCCGCGTCCTCTTCGGCCGGTTCGGTCGTGCCGCCGAAGCCGCAGGGTCCCAAGCCCGGCGGTCCCAAGCCCGGCCCGCGCACCCCGCGCGTCGGCAACAACCCGTTCGGCGTCGGTTCCGGCGCCCCGGCCCCGCGTCCGCCGGCCCCGCGCCCCGGCCCGGGCCAGGGCGGCGACAACCGGCCGCCGCGTCCCGGCGGTGCCGGTGGCGGCGGTGACCGGCCCGCGCCGCGTCCCGGCGGTGGCGCCGGTGGCAACCGGCCGAGCCCGGGCAACATGCCCCCGCGGCCGAACCCCGGCATGATGCCGGGCCGTACCCCGCGTCCGGCCGGTCCGGGCGGTGGCGCCCGTGGTGGCCCCGGTGGCGGAGCCCGTGGTGGCCCCGGCGGCGGCGGTCGTCCCGGTGGCGGCGGCGGCGGTTTCCGCGGCGGCCCCGGTGGTGGCGGCGGCGGTGGCTTCCGTCCCGGTGGTGGCGGCGGTGGCGGTGGCGGCTTCCGTCCCGGTGGTGGCACGGGTGCCCCCGCCGGCGGTGGCGGCGGCTTCCGCGGTGGCGGCGGTGGCCGTGGCGGCCCCGGTGGCCGTGGCGGTACCGCGGGTGCCTTCGGGCGTCCCGGTGGTCCCTCGCGCAAGGGTCGCAAGTCGAAGCGGCAGAAGCGCCAGGAGTACATGGACAACATGCAGGCGCCCAGCGTCGGCGGCGTCCGCCTGCCCAAGGGCAGTGGCGAGACGATCCGGCTGCCGCGTGGTGCCTCGCTGACCGACTTCGCCGAGAAGATCGACGCCAACCCGGCTTCGCTGGTGCAGGTGCTCTTCCACCTCGGCGAGATGGTCACGGCCACGCAGTCCGTGTCCGACGACATCCTCGAGCTGCTCGGCGGCGAAATGAACTACAACGTTCAGGTCGTCAGCCCCGAGGAGGAGGACCGCGAGCTCCTCGAGACCTTCGACATCACCTACGGTGAGGACGAGGGCGGCGAGGAAGAGCTGCAGGTCCGCCCGCCGGTCGTGACGATCATGGGTCACGTCGACCACGGTAAGACCCGCCTGCTGGACACGATCCGGAAGACGAAGGTGCGCGAGAGTGAAGCCGGTGGCATCACCCAGCACATCGGCGCCTACCAGATCGAGACCGAGCTCGAGGGCACGCCGCGCCTGATCACCTTCATCGACACCCCGGGTCACGAGGCGTTCACCGCCATGCGTGCCCGCGGTGCGAACTCGACGGACATCGCGGTGATCGTGGTGGCCGCCGACGACGGGGTGATGCCGCAGACGGTCGAGGCGATCAACCACGCGCAGGCCGCCAAGGCGCCGATCGTGGTCGCGGTCAACAAGATCGACAAGGAAGGCGCCAACCCGCAGAAGATCCGCCAGCAGCTCACCGAGTACAACCTCGTGGCCGAGGAGTACGGCGGCGACACGATGTTCGTGGACATCTCCGCGCGGGAGAACATCAACATCGACGGGCTGCTCGAGGCGATCCTGCTGACCGCCGACGCCGCGCTGGACCTCCGGGCCAACCCGGACATGGAGGCCCAGGGTGTCGCGATCGAGGCGCACCTCGACCGCGGCCGCGGTCCGGTGGCCACGGTGCTGGTCCAGCGAGGCACGCTGCGCGTCGGCGACTCCGTCGTCGCGGGCGACGCCTACGGCCGCGTCCGCCGCATGGTGGACGAGCACAACGAGGACGTCACCGAGGCGCTGCCCTCGCGTCCCGTCCAGGTCATCGGGTTCACCTCGGTGCCGGGCGCGGGCGACACCTTCCTGGTGGTCGACGAGGACCGCGTCGCCCGGCAGATCGCCGAGCGCCGCTCCGCGCGCACCCGCAACGCGCTCAACGCGTCGCGGCGCAAGCGGGTCAGCCTCGAGGACCTCGATTCCGCCTTGAAGGAGACGAGCAGCCTCAACCTGATCATCAAGGGTGACAACTCGGGTACCGTCGAAGCGCTCGAGGCGGCACTGCTGCAGCTGGACGTCGGCGACGACGTCGAGCTGAACGTGGTGCACCGCGGCGTCGGTGGCGTGACCGAGTCGGACATCGACCTGGCGACCGCGTCCGACGCGATCGTGCTCGGGTTCAACGTCCGTGCCCAGGGCAAGGCGACGGAGCGGGCCACCCGCGAAGGCGTCGACGTCCGGTACTACACGGTCATCTACCAGGCGATCGACGAGATCGAGCAGGCCCTCAAGGGCATGCTCAAGCCGGAGTACGAAGAGGTCGAGCTGGGCCGCGCGGAGGTTCGCGAGGTCTTCAAGTCCTCCAAGATCGGCACGATCGCGGGTTGCCTGGTCGTGTCCGGCGAGATCCGGCGCAACGCCAAGGCGCGCCTGCTCCGCGACGGCACCGTCGTGGCCGAGAACCTGCCCGTCAGCTCGCTGCGGCGGTTCAAGGACGACGTGGTCGAGGTCCGTGAAGGGTACGAGTGCGGTCTCACGCTGGGCTCGTACAGCGACATCAAGGTCGACGACATCATCGAGACCTACGAACAGCGGGAGAAGCCCCGTGCGTGAAGGCTGATTTAGGGGAGGGGCGTGCTCGCCAAAGCGCTCGCCTCTCCCCGCCTTCACGGTGTTTCTTGGGGGTCGAACCCCCAAACCCCCGCCAGGGGCAAGCCCCCTGGACCCCCGCGGTGGTCGCGTCGGTCGATTCGGCCGCCGCGGGATTTCAGTTCGCACGTGGTTTTGCTTTGAAGGAGCCTATGTACGTCGGAGCTCTCGAGCTCGACATCCTGCTCGACGACATTCACTCGTTGAAGCAGAAGCGGTCCGTGATCAAACCGGTGGTGGCCGAGGTGCGCAGGCGCTTCGCCGTGTCGGTGGCCGAAGCGGGTCACCTCGACCTGCACCGGCGAGCCCTCATCGGAGTGGCCGTGGTCGCCGCGGGTGGCGAGCAGGTCCGGGACGTGCTCGACTCGTGCGAGCGGTTCGTGGCCTCGCGGCCGGAGTTCGTCCTCCTGTCGGCGCACCGCCGGCTCGTGGGGCCGGACGACTAGACCGGAGAACTTTTCAGAAGGGGACGTTCCCATGGCCGATCCTGCTCGGGCTCGCAAGCTCGCCAAGCGGATCTCGCAGATCGTGGCGTCGGCGATCGAGCACGACGTCAAAGACCCGCGGCTCGGCGCCGTGACCATCACCGACACCAAGATCACCGCGGACCTGCACGACGCCACGGTGTACTACACGGTGCTCGGCGAAAGCCTCGACTCGGAGCCGGACTTCGCGGGCGCCGCGGCGGCACTGGAGTCCGCTCGCGGTGTGCTGCGCACCAAGGTCGGGCAAGGCACCGGCGTCCGCTACACCCCGACGCTGGCCTTCGTGGCCGACAGCATCCCCGACGACGCGCGCCGCATCGAGGAACTGCTCGCCAAGGCCCGCGAGGCCGACGCCGAGGTGGCCCGCCAGGCCACCGGCGCCCAGCACGCCGGCGACGCCGACCCGTACAAGGCGCCACGCGAAGACGAGGACGACGACGACCTCGCCGACACCGACACCGACGCCGAAACCGAAGAGGAGACCCGAGGCTGAACCGCTCCGGAGGATCCCCGACGTCCCACGACGCGGCGCGCTGTTCCGTGGCGCCGCGTCGTTCGTCGCCACCTCCACCGGGCGCTCCGCCTCGCTGGGTACGCCGTCCGCGGCTGCCCCGCCCACCAGCCCGCCGGCCCTGAACACACCAGTTCGGGGCCGGCGGCTTTCTTTTCGGTGTCCCAGCGGGTGTCTCGGGTGTCGCGGTGTCGCAGCTGCGGCGCGCTCGTGACCGGGTACTCCGAAGTGGACGGTGCCAAACCGGCACGCCGGCAACCCCGGAAGCTCAGGCCGGCTTCGCCGCCACCACGAGGTCCCGCTCGATGGCCTGGTCCACGCGGTGCGCGAACTGCTCATGCGGCCCGCCCTCGCACACGTCCAGACCGGCGCGCGCCAGCACCGCGACGAGCTCCTCGCGCGGCAGCACGTGGGTGTTCCACGAGATCCCGAGCGCGCCACCCGGGCGCAGCACGCGGGTCCACACGGGAACGGCCGCGGCGAGGAGGTCGCGCGGGGAGCGGGCCAGGCCGGCCTCGCGGTGGCTGCCGTGCTGTACGCCGTACGGGGCGTCGGTCACGATCACGTCGACCGAGTTCGGCTTCAGCAGCTCGTCGGTGGTCAGGGTGTCGGCGTTGAAGTAGGTGAGGCGGCGCGTCTGCCCGCCCTTGTAGTCGTCCTTGTCGAACGCGTACTCGAGGTCCAGGCGGCGCCCGAGGCGGACCTTGTTGCGCCGCAGCTGTCCCGAGTCGGCGGTGTGCTTCACGCGCTTGGTGCGCAGCCAGGTCTTGATGAACTGCTCGTAGGCCTCGAAGTCCTTGCCGTCCACGTCGAGGCCGGTGGCGTCGAAGCCGTACATCACGGCCTGGTTGAGCGTGGTGCCGCGCCCGCACAGCGGGTCGAGCAGCGTCCGCGGCCGGGTGAGCCACCCGGTCGGGTCGGCGGTGGCCAGCAGGGTGACGTTGAGTAGCAGTTTCGTGAACTGCTCGTTGGTCTTGCCCGCGTACTTCTGGATCGTGAGCAGGTCGGAGTCCGTCTTCGCCAACGGCCGCACGAGAACGGGGCGCAGCACGCCGTCGCCCAGCTCGAACAGGGCGTAGAGCGAGGACAGGTTGGACAGCAGCGCGATGTTCGCCTCGGTCAGCGGGGCGGGCGTCGCGAACTTCACGTAGCCCACGCCGCCGAGCTCCACCTCCTCGACGGCGGCCGGCTCGCTGCCGAGCCCGGCCGCGCCGAACACCGCCAGCTCGGCCCGCAGCAGCGCGGGCGCCGAGGCGGCGTAGACCCGGTTGGCGGACGGGTGAACGAGAATCGCGTACTCAGGCATTCCGCAGAGCGTAGCGTGACGCACTGTGACACCTACTTTGGCGCAGGACATCGAAGCCGCCGCCGCCCTGCTCGCCGGGGCCACCGACGTGACGCTGCTGGGCCACGTGCGTCCCGACGCCGACGCGCTCGGCAGCGCACTGGCGCTCGGCCACGTGCTGCACCGGCGCGGCGCCCGCGTGCGGGTGTCCTTCGGCGAGCCCGACGAGGCCCCCGAGACCCTGACCTGGCTCGACGTCGACGGCCTGCTCACCCGGCCCGGTGACCTGCCCGCGTCGGAGCAGCTGCTGGTCGCGCTCGACACGCCGGTGCCCGCGCGGCTGGGCCGGCTCGCCGGGCGCGTCGACGCCGTGCGCGCTGCCGGCGGGGCCGTGCTCGTGGTGGACCACCACGCCACGAACGCCTTCTACGGCACGCACCACGTGGTCGACGAGGCCACCGAGGCCACCGCCGTGCTCGTCGCACTGATCATCGAGGCCATGGGCGTGGAGCTGGACGAGCCGGCCGCGCGCTGCCTGTACGCGGGCATCGTCACCGACACCAGCGGCTTCCGCCGCGCCCGTCCCGAAACGCACTTGATCACCGCGCGCCTGCTGGCCGCGGGCGTCGACCCGACCGAGGTGGCGCGGCGGATCGTGGACGACCACCCGTTCGCCTGGCTGCCGATGCTCTCGGCCGTGCTGGCGGAGGCGCGGCTGGAGCCCGACGCCGCGCAGGGCTTCGGGTTCGTGCACGCCGTGGTGCGCTCGGCGGCGGCGGCGAGCGTGCGCGGCGAGGAGGTCGAGTCGGTGATCGACGTGGTCCGCGCGACCCGCGAGGCCGGTGTCGCCGGGGTGCTGAAGGAGTTCGGCCCCGACGGCGACGGTTCGGTGTGGACGGTCTCGCTGCGGTCCGCCGGCGGCGTCGACGTGTCGGCGGTGGCCGCGGAGTTCGGCGGCGGCGGGCACCGGCGGGCGGCGGGCTGCACGATGGCGGGCACGTCGGACGAGGTCCTGGCGAAGCTGCGCGAAGCGCTGGGCCGCGCGCCCCTGCTGGACGGCAAGGGCGCCTGAGTCGCATTGCCCCTGCTCGCGGGGTGCCGCGACGTGCTGCACGTGTTCGGGGACCGTCTGCACGAGCCGCTGACCCGGCCGAAGTGTCCACTGCAGACATTTTGATCCAGCGGGTTCCTTGGTGCACATGGAGATCGGCGGCACGACGAGCCCGGCCGGTCACCCGGTGCTGCTCGGCCTCGCGTCGGCGCATCGCGGCGATGTTCGCCGAATCGGGACGGGTTCGACCCCGCCGCGCCGCAACCCGCACGGCTGCGCAGGTTCCCGGGCTGGCCCGGTGGGCGGAGCCGGCGCGGAGGTCGTCGTTCCGGAGCCACGGCGTCGCGGTGCGTCCGTGATTCTCGGCGCTTGCGGGCCCGAAATGTCGGCGCCGGTGGCTACTCTCCCGAAGTGCCCGACGAAGCCCCGCCTGTCCCGCCCGCCCGGCCCGCCACGCCCGCCGTGACCGCCGACGACCGCATCCCCGCCCGCCGTGTCCTCGGCCTCGCCGTGCCGGCACTCGGGGTGCTGGCCGCCGAGCCGCTGTACGTGCTGGTCGACACCGCGGTGGTCGGGCACCTCGGGGCGCTGCCGCTGGCCGGGCTCGCGCTCGGCGGGGTGGTGCTGTCGCAGATCTCCACGCAGCTCACGTTCCTGTCCTACGGCACCACGTCCCGCACCGCGCGGCTGCACGGCGCCGGCCGCCGCGAGGACGCCGTGCGCGAAGGGGTGCAGGCCACGTGGCTCGCGGTCCTGGTCGGCGCCGTGCTGCTCGTGGCGGGCCAACTGCTGGCGGGGCCGATCGCCCGCGCGCTGTCGGGCAGCGACGAGATCGCGGCCTCGGCCGTGTCGTGGCTGCGGATCGCGCTGTTCGGGGCGCCGCTGATCCTCGTGACGATGGCCGGCAACGGCTGGATGCGCGGCGTGCAGGACGCGGCCCGCCCGCTGCGCTACGTGCTGGCCGGCAACGGTATCTCGGCCGTGCTGTGCCCGCTGCTCGTCTACGTCGCCGGGCTGGGCCTGGAGGGATCGGCGATCGCCAACGTGGTGGCGCAGGTGATCTCGGCGTCGCTGTTCTTCGCGGCGCTGGTGCGCGAGCGCGTGCCCCTGCGCCCCGACTTCGGCGTGATGCGCGAGCAGCTGCGGCTCGGCCGCGACCTCGTGCTGCGCAGCCTGGCGTTCCAGGCGTGTTTCGTGTCGGCGGCGGCGGTCGCGGCGCGCACGTCGACCGAGGCCGTCGGTGCGCACCAGGTGGTGCTGCAGCTGTGGACGTTCCTTTCACTCGTGCTCGACTCCGTCGCCATCGCCGCGCAGTCGCTCGTGGGCGCGGCGCTGGGCGGGGGAGCGCAGCGGCAGGCACGCGGGGTGGCGTCGCAGATCGTGGCGTACGGGCTGGTGCTGGGCTGCGTCCTGTGCGTGCTCTTCGCCGCGCTGTGGAGCACGCTGCCGCACGCGTTCACCTCCGATCCGGGCGTGCTCGCCGAGATCCCGCACGCGTGGTGGTTCTTCGTGGCCCTGCAACCGATCGCGGGCGTGGTCTTCGCCCTCGACGGCGTGCTGCTGGGCGCCGGCGACGCCGCGTTCCTGCGCACGGCCACGCTCGTCAGCGCGGGCCTGGGGTTCCTGCCGCTGATCTGGCTCTCGCTCGCGTTCGGCTGGGGCCTGGCGGGCATCTGGACGGGGCTGTCGCTGTTCATGCTGTTCCGCCTGGCCGCCGTGCTCATCCGCTGGCGCTCGGGCCGCTGGGCGGTGGTGGGCGCGGTCCGCGGCGCCTGAGACGCCGGCACTCGAGATGACCGGCACTCGAGATGACCGGCACTCGAGATGACAAAGTGGGGTTCATGCGCTTCAGCCAGGTCGATGTCTTCACCGACGAGCTCACCTTCGGCAACGCCCTCGCCGTGGTCCACGACGCCGCGGGCCTGTCCGACGACGGGATGGCCGCGTTCGCGCGGTGGACCAACCTCAGCGAGACCACGTTCCTGCTGCCGCCCACCGACCCGGCGGCCGACTACCGCGTGCGGATCTTCACCGTCGAGCGCGAGCTGCCCTTCGCCGGGCACCCCACACTGGGTTCGGCGCGCGCGTGGCTCGAAGCCGGCGGCACGCCGAAGGGCGAGGACCTCGTGCAGGAGTGCGGCGCCGGTCTGGTCCGCGTGCGGCGCACGGGCGGACGGCTCGCGTTCGCCGCGCCGCCGCTCGACCGCAGCGGTCCCGTCGCGCCCGAAGACCTCGCCGCGGTGCGCACGGCGCTGCGGCTGGCCGAAGGCGACGTCGTCGACGCGCAGTGGGCCGACAACGGCCCCGGCTGGCTCGCCGTGCTGCTCGCGGACGCCGACGCGGTGCTCGCAGTGGAACGCGACGTGGCGGCCCTCGGGAGCTACAAGGTCGGGGTCGTCGGGCCGCACCCGGCGGGTGCGGAGGCGGCGTTCGAGGTGCGCGCCTTCACCGGCCTGGTCGAGGACCCGGTCACCGGCAGCCTCAACGCGGCGATCGGCCAGTGGCTCATCGCGTCGGGGCGGGCGCCGCAGGCCTACGTCGCCGCGCAGGGCACCCGGCTCGGTCGGCGCGGGCGGGTGCACGTCGAGCGCGCGGACGGCGAGGTGTGGGTGGGCGGCGACACCGTCGTCGGCATCACCGGGCAGGTCGCCCTGGGGTGACCGAACCGCGGCGTTCGGGTGATGTGGTGGATCCCACCCGGGTAACGGCTATGTTTCGACCTTGCTGAGGCGATACAACAATCGAGGCGGCAGTGTCGTCGTCTTCCCCCGACGATCGCTACCCGCAGGAGGAATCTTGTCGCCCGGCCGCGCCACCGTCCGGTCCTGGCTCATCTGGCTCACCGCTGTCTCCGTGTACCTGCTCGCCGTGTTCCACCGCACCTCGTTCGGGGTCGCGGGCCTGGAAGCCGCGGACCGGTTCGGGGTCGGCGCGGCGGCGCTCGGCACGTTCACCGTGCTGCAGGTCGGCGTCTACGCGGCCATGCAGATCCCCACCGGCGTGCTCGTGGACCGCTACGGTCCGCGCCGCGTCCTCACCGCCGCCGTGCTCATCCTCGGCACCGGCCAGCTGCTGCTGGGCCTCGCCGAGAGCTACGGCGTCGGCCTGCTCGCCCGCGGTGTGCTGGGGCTCGGCGACGCGCTCACGTTCGTCAGCGTGCTGCGCCTGATCGCCGCGCACTTCCCGGCCCGCCAGTACGCGTTGATCGCCACCTTCACCTCCGCCATCGGCTACGTCGGCAACCTGGCGGCCACCGTGCCGCTCACGCTGCTGCTCGCAGGTCCCGGGTGGACGGTCACCTTCGTCTCGGTCGGCGCGCTCACGATTCTGTTCGCGGTGCCGGTGGTGCTGCGGGTGCGCGACACCCCGCTCGGCGTCCCCGAGCCCGAACGGCTGCCTGTGCACCCGGCGCTGCTCGCGCGCCAGATCCGCGCCGCCTGGCGCGTGCCCGGCACCCGCCTCGGCTTCTGGACGCACTTCAGCACGATGTTCGCGCCCAACGTGCTCACGCTGCTGTGGGGAGTCCCGTTCCTCGTGCAGGGCCAAGGGATCCCGGCCGCCACGGCGAGCGCCGTGCTCACCGTGTTCGTGTTCGGCTCGCTCGCCGGCGGCCCGGTGCTGGGCACGGTGATCAGCCGCCACCCCGAGCTGCGGATGCCGATCGTCGGCGGTTACCTCGGCACCGCCGCCGTGACGTGGGGCGTGCTGCTCGGCTGGAGCGGGCACCTCCCGCTCGGCGTGCTCGTGCCCGCGTTCGCGCTGCTGTCGCTCGGCGGCCCGGTGTCGATGATCGGCTTCGCCCTGGCCCGGGACTACAACCCGCTCGAACGGGTCGGCACCGCGACCGGGGTCGTGAACGTCGCCGGGTTCGTCGCCACCACGGTCACCTCGCTCGTGGTCGGCGTGCTGCTGCAGTGGACGGGCGGGAACTTCCGCGTGTCGCTGCTGAGCATCGTGGTGGTGCTCGCGCTGGGCACCTGGCGGATGCTCGTGTGGTGGCGCCGTGCCCGGGCCCACGTGTTCGCCGCCGAAGCGCGCGGCGAGGACGTGCCCGTGCGGCTCACGCGCCGGCGCTGGGACGGCGAGGTGCCGGCGGTCGTCGCGGCCTGACGGCCGCCCGCCGGTCCGGACCGCACGGCTCGATAGGGTTCGCCCCGTGTCTCGCCCGAAGGAACCGCGCCGCCCCGCTCCGCCGCCCGGTCTGCTCATCGTCGACAAACCGGCCGGGATGACGTCGCACGACGTCGTCGCGAGGGCGCGCCGGATCATGGGTACGCGCAAGGTCGGCCACGCCGGCACGCTCGACCCGATGGCCACCGGTGTGCTGGTGCTCGGCATCGAACGCGCGACGAAGCTGCTGGGCCACCTGGCGCTCGACCGCAAGACCTACCTAGCGACGCTGTCGCTGGGCAGCTCCACCACCACCGACGACGCCGAGGGCGAGGTGCTCACCGAGGGTGACCCGGCGGTGCTCGCGAAGATCACCGAGGAGCAGCTCGCCGCCGGCGTCGCCGAGCTCACCGGCGACATCCAGCAGGTGCCCAGTGCCGTCAGCGCGGTGAAGATCGACGGCAAGCGCGCCTACGCGCGGGTGCGTGCGGGGGAGGACGTGGTGCTGCCGCCACGGCCCGTCACCGTGTACCGCTTCGACGTGCTCGCCGTGCGCCGCGAGGAGGACCGCATCGAGCTCGACGCCGTGGTCGAGTGCTCGTCGGGCACCTACGTGCGCGCGCTGGCCCGAGACCTCGGCGCCGGGCTCGGCGTCGGCGGGCACCTGCTCGCGCTGCGGCGCACCACGGTCGGGCCGTTCACGCTCGCCCGCGCCCGCACGCTCGACAAGCTCGAGGAACAGCCCGACCTGTCGCTGGACCTGGATGCCGCCGTCGCCGCCGCCTTCCCGCGCCGCGACGTCGACGCCGCCGAAGCGCAGGCCGTGCGCCACGGCCGGGCCATCCCCGCGGCCGGCATCGACGGGACCTACGGCCTGTTCGCACCGGACGGCCGCGTGCTCGCACTGGCGTCGGACGCCGAGGGCGTGGCCCGGTCGGTGGTGGTCCTGCTGCCCGCATAGGGTGGGTCGCGGTTGGGCTGAAGACCGGCACGGGGAGAGTTGACGACAGTGCAGCGGTGGCGTGGCCTCGGGGATCTCCCGGGCGGCTGGGGACGGTGCGTGGTCACCATCGGTGTGTTCGACGGCGTGCACCGCGGGCACCAAGTGCTCATCTCGCGCACGGTGCGTGCGGCCGCCGAGCGCGGCGTGCCGAGCGTGGTGCTCACGTTCGACCCGCACCCGTCGGAGGTCCTGCGCCCCGGCAGCCACCCCGCGCAGCTGACCACCCTGCGGCGCAAGGCCGAGCTCGTCGAAGAGCTCGGCGTGGACGTGTTCGCGGTGCTGCCCTTCACCCTGGAGCTCTCGCGCCTGTCGCCGCACGAATTCGTGCACGAGGTGCTCGTGGACCGGCTGCACGCGGCCGCCGTGCTGGTGGGCGACAACTTCACCTTCGGCGCCAAGGCCGCCGGCGACGTGACGCTGCTGCGCAAGCTCGGCAGCCGCTTCGGTTTCGTGGCCTACGGCGCCGAGCTGCAGGGCCGCTCGCTCGCCGAGGACCGCGCCGCCAACGACATCACCTTCTCCTCGACCTACGTGCGCTCGTGCATCGACGCCGGCGATGTGGTGGCCGCGGCCGACGCGCTGGGCCGCCCGCACCGGCTCGAGGGCATCGTCGTGCGCGGCGACGGCCGCGGGCACGACCTCGGCTACCCGACCGCGAACCTCTCGACGCCGCGCTTCGCCGCCGTGCCCGCCGACGGTGTGTACACGGCGTGGTTCACGCGCTTGTCGGACCCGGGCCGGCGGTTGCGGGCGGCGGTGTCGGTGGGCACGAACCCGACGTTCTCCGGCCGCGAGCGCACGGTCGAGGCGTTCGTGCTCGACGTCGACGAGGACTTCTACGGCCAGCACGTGGCGCTGGACTTCGTCACGCGCCTGCGCGACCAGGAGCGGTTCAGCCGGTCCGAGGAGCTCGTGGTGCGGATCGACGACGACGTGGTGCGCACCCGCGAGGCGCTGCCTGTCGAAACCCTGCCTGTCGAAACCCTGCCTGTCGAAACCCTGCCTGCCGAGGCCCGGGGCACCGAAGACTGAGGCCGTTCCCCCGGACGGGCTCCGGCGGGGGCGGAATGGGCGGTTCCCCCCGCCCGGGCGCGGGCGCGGTGGCAAGATGCTCACGGGCGGGGTTTACCGGACCGGGCGCCGGTCAGGCCGGACGAGGGGACCAAGGGGAGCGGAACTGGTGGAGGACCACAAGATCGTCCAGCGGAACGTCGCGCTGCAACGAGAGTGGTACGGCGAACCGCTGGGTGACCGGGTGCGCAGGCTCGTGGTGGCCTTCGACATCTCGCAGGCTTATCTTGCCGAGGTCCTGGGCATCAGCGCCCCCATGCTCAGCCAGGTGATGAGCGGTCGGCGCGCCAAGATCGGCAACCCCGTGGTGCTCGCCCGCATGATCATGCTCGAACGCAAGATCCTCGTGCCCGACGTCGCCGCGGGCAACCGCGATGCGATGCAGGCGGCCCTGGAGGACGTGCGCGACTCGCGGCCCACCGTCGGGCGCGACAACATCCCCGTGGGCTCCGACGAGCGGCTGGTGCTGGCCGCGCTGCGCGAGGTCGCCGAGGACGAGGACCTCACCGAGGCCGCCAAGCGCCTCGACGACGACTTCCCCATCCTGGCCGAGCTGCTCCGCCGCGCCGGGGCCAGCCAGTAGTTCCCGTGCGACTGTTCACGGCGCTGGTGCCGCCGCCCGACGTCGTGGCCGCGGTGGCCGCGGTGCTGGGCGAACCCGGTCCCGGCCTGCGGTGGTCCGCGGCCGAGGACTGGCACGTGACGCTCGCGTACTACGGCGAAGACGACCCGGACGAGCGGGTCGCCGACCTGGTGCCCGCCCTGGCCGGGCGCACCTCCGTCGACGTCCGCCTCACCGGTCCGGGAACGTTTCCGGGCGTGCTGTGGTTGGGCGTGGCAGGGGAGGGTCTCGCACGCCTTGCCGAGGCCGCCGGAGCGGACCGGGACGACCGTCCGTACCGGCCCCACCTCACGCTGGCGCGGTTCGCCCGCGACCGGCCGTCCGCGGCCGAGCCGTGGGCGCGGCGGCTGGCCGGGTTCGCCGGCCGCAGCTGGACCGCCGACGAGGTGGTGCTCATGGGCGGCGCCGGCACACCGGGCCCGCGGTACCGGGTGCTGCGGACGTTCCCGCTGAGGCCGCAGCCGAACGTGAACCGCGCCTGAAGGCACTGATCACACGGCTGGTAACCTCGACAATCGGGTCCGGCTGCAGTCCGTGGCGGCCGTGACCGACTACCCGGCCGCGCAGCGTGGTTCGGGCCCCACGGCACTGATTCAACGAGGAGCAACACCAGTGGCGCTGTCCACCGAAGAGAAGAAGTCGATCCTGACCGAGTACGGCGTGCACGACTCGGACACCGGATCCCCCGAGGCCCAGGTCGCGCTGCTGACCAAGCGCATCGTCGGCCTCACCGAGCACCTCAAGGCTCACAAGCACGACCACCACTCGCGTCGCGGGCTCCTGCTGCTGGTCGGCCGTCGCCGCCGGCTGCTGAACTACGTGATGAAGGTGGACATCGAGCGCTACCGGTCGCTGATCCAGCGACTCGGCCTGCGCCGCTAGCGTGACCCGAGGGGGAGTGACCGGCCTGGTCGCTCCCCCTCGGTGCCAGAAGAGAAGAAACGGCGCGAGCGCGCTGGAGGATCCGTCCGCCGGTCCTCGGTAGTGGTTCCCGGGTGGTGACCCGGGGGCTTCGATCGAAGACCGGCCACACTCCTCGAGCGTCCGCAGGCGAAGCAGGTCCCAGGGTGGGAGACTCGCGCCGGACGAAGCACAAAAGAGGAGAAACACCCTATGACCGACTCCACCGGAGTCACCGTGCACGAGACCGAAGCCGTGATCGACAACGGCCGGTTCGGCACCCGCACCGTGCGTTTCGAGACGGGCCGCCTGGCCAAGCAGGCCGCCGGCTCCGTCGTCGCGTACCTCGACGAAGAGACCATGCTGCTCTCGGCCACCACGGCGTCGAAGCACCCGAAGGAGCACTTCGACTTCTTCCCGCTGACCGTGGACGTCGAAGAGCGGATGTACGCCGTGGGCCGCATCCCCGGCGCGTTCTTCCGTCGTGAGGGCCGCCCGTCGACCGACGCGATCCTCACCGCCCGCCTGATCGACCGCCCGCTGCGCCCGTCGTTCACCGACGGTCTCCGCAACGAGATCCAGGTCGTCATCACGGTCCAGAGCCTCAACCCCGAGGACCCGTACGACGTGCTGGCGATCAACGCCGCGTCGGCGTCCACCCAGATCGCGGGCCTGCCGTTCTCCGGCCCGGTCGGCGGCGTGCGCGTCGCCCTGATCGAGGGCCAGTGGGTCGCGTTCCCGACCTGGTCACAGCTCGAGAAGGCCACGTTCAACATGGTCGTCGCCGGCCGCATTGTGAACACAGGCGGTGATGGCTCTGCTGATGATATTGCGATCATGATGGTCGAGGCCGAGGGCACCGAGCAGACGCTCGACCTGATCGCCGCCGGCGGCAAGGCGCCCGACGAGGCCGCCGTGGCCGAGGGCCTCGAGGCCGCGAAGCCGTTCATCCGCGTGCTGTGCGAGGCGCAGCAGCGCCTGGCCGCCGAGGCCGCGAAGCCGACCGGCGACTTCCCGCTGTACCCGGCCTACCAGCCGGACCTGTACGAGGCCGTCGCCGCGATCGCGGCCGACGACCTGGCGAAGGCGCTGACCATCGCCGGCAAGCAGGACCGCGACGGCGCGACCGACGAGGTCAAGGCCACCGTGCTGGCGAAGCTGGGCCTGGGCGAGGGCGAGGCCTTCGAGGGTCGCGACGGCGAGGTCGGCGGCGCGTTCAAGGCGCTGACCAAGAAGATCATGCGCCAGCGCGTGCTCACCGAGAAGATCCGCATGGACGGCCGCGGTCTCACCGACATCCGGTCGCTCTCGGCCGAGGTCGCCGTGATCCCGCGCGCCCACGGCTCGGCGCTGTTCGAGCGCGGTGAAACCCAGATCCTGGGCGTCACCACGCTGAACATGCTCCGCATGGAGCAGCAGATCGACTCGCTGTCGCCGGAGACGACGAAGCGCTACCTGCACCACTACAACTTCCCGCCGTTCTCCACCGGCGAGACCGGTCGCGTCGGTTCGCCGAAGCGGCGCGAGATCGGCCACGGCATGCTCGCCGAGCGCGCCCTGGTCCCGGTCCTGCCGAAGCGCGACGAGTTCCCGTACGCGATCCGCCAGGTCTCCGAGGCGCTGGGCTCCAACGGCTCGACCTCGATGGGCTCGGTCTGCGCGTCGACCATGGGTCTCTACAACGCCGGTGTGCCGCTGAAGGCGCCGGTCGCGGGCATCGCGATGGGTCTCGTCTCCGACGAGGTCGACGGCGAGACGCGCTACGTCGCGCTCACCGACATCCTCGGTGCGGAAGACGCCCTGGGTGACATGGACTTCAAGGTCGCCGGCACCAAGGACATCATCACCGCGCTGCAGCTCGACACGAAGCTCGACGGCATCCCGTCGGAGGTCCTCGCGGCCGCGCTGAAGCAGGCGAAGGACGCCCGGCTGACCATCCTGGAAGTCATCGCCGAGGCGATCGACGGCCCGGACGAGATGAGCCCGTACGCCCCGCGCGTCACCTCCGTGAAGATCCCGGTCGACAAGATCGGCGAGGTCATCGGCCCGAAGGGCAAGATGATCAACTCGATCACCGAGGAGACCGGCGCCGACATCTCGATCGAGGACGACGGCACGATCTACGTGGGCGCGGCCGACGGCCCGTCGGCGGAGGCGGCGATCGACAAGATCAACGCCATCGCCAACCCGCAGCTGCCGAAGGTCGGCGAGCGCTTCCTGGGCACCGTGGTGAAGACGGCCGCGTTCGGTGCGTTCGTCTCGCTGCTGCCGGGCAAGGACGGCCTCGTCCACATCTCGAAGCTGGGCAACGGCAAGCGGATCGCCAAGGTCGAGGACGTGGTCAACGTGGGCGACAAGCTCCGCGTGGAGATCGCCGACATCGACAACCGCGGCAAGATCAGCCTGATCGTGGTCAAGGAAGACGACGCGGCTCCGGCCGAGGGTGCGGACAAGCCCGAGGCCGAGAGCGCCGACGCCTGACCCTCGACTCTGTTCTTGAAGAAAGCGACCAGTACCGATCCGGCCAAAAGTAGGCGGGTCCGCAACGGGACGTAGTCTTGTCAGGTAAGCGTTCCCGCCGTGACTGCGGCCGGATCGGTACTCAATGGCACAGCCCGTCGAAGGCCTCCTCGTGGAACCTCGCGAGGAGGCCTTCGCGGCATCGTGAGTAAGGAACCCATGGCACGGCAGGTTTCCGGGCACGAGCAGCCCGTCGGCAGCACCCGCACGCTCGAGTCCACTCCGGACGGTGCGGTCGTCAGGCGGAGCGTGCTCCCCGGCGGGCTGCGGGTGATCACGGAGTACGTCCCCGCGTCGCGCTCGGCCACGGTGGGGCTGTGGGTGGGCGTGGGTTCGCGCGACGAGCCGCTCGCCGTCGCGGGGGCCGCGCACTACCTGGAACACTTGCTGTTCAAGGGAACCAGCAACCGCGACGCCACGCAGATCGCCGAGGAGATCGACGCCGTCGGCGGCGAGTTCAACGCGTTCACGGCGAAGGAGCACACCTGCTACTACGCGCAGGTGCTCGACGCCGACCTGCCGCTGGCCATGGACCTCGTGACCGACGTGGTGTTCGAGGCGCTGTGCACCGACCGCGACATGGACACCGAGCGCAGCGTGGTCCTCGAAGAGATCGCGATGCGCGACGACGACCCCGAGGACCTGCTGCACGAGACGTTCGTGGGCGCGATCCTCGGCGAGCACCCGCTCGGCCGGCCGGTGCTGGGCACCGAGAAGTCCATCACCGACATGTCACCGGTGGCGTTGCGCGGGTTCTACAAGCGCCGCTACACGCTGCCGCGGATGGTTCTCGCGGTCGCCGGCAACGTCGAGCACAACCAGGTGCTTCGCTTGGTGCGCAAGGCTTTGGGCGACCGGCTCAACGGCGCGGGCATCCCGGTGGCGCCGCGCGCGGGCCGCGCGCGCATCCAGGCGGCGCCGAAGCTCGCACTGCACACCGACGACACCGAGCAGGCCCACGTGATGCTCGGCCTGCGCTCGCTGCCGCGCCACGACGAGCGCCGCTTCGCGCTGTCGGTGCTCAACGCGGCGCTGGGCGGCGGCATGAGCTCGCGGCTGTTCCAGGAGATCCGGGAACGGCGCGGGCTCGCGTACCAGGTGTACTCGTCCACGGCGAGCTACGCCGACACCGGGCACCTCGCCGTGTACGCGGGTTGCCAGCCGGAGCGCCTCGGGCAGGTCGCGGGCGTGATCCGCGAGGTGCTCGACGGCGTCGCCGCCGACGGGCTGTCCGACGCCGAGGTGGCGCGCGCCAAGGGACAGCTGCGCGGCGGGCTCGTGCTCGGGCTGGAGGACACGTCGTCGCGCATGTCGCGCATCGGCAAGAACGAGCTGAACTACGGCCGTTACCTGGGTGTGGACGACACCGTCGCCCGCATCGACGCGGTGACGACCGACGAGGTGTGTGCGCTGGCTCGCACTCTGCTGCGCCGCCCCGGTGGGGTGTCGGCCGCGGCGGTGGTGGGGCCGTACGCTCACGCCGACGACCTGCCGGACGATCTGCACGAGGTGATCGCGTCATGACCGAGTCCCCGATCCGCGTCGGCGTGCTGGGTGCGCGCGGGCGCATGGGTGCCACGGTGGTCCAGGCCGTCGAGGGCGCCGCGGACCTGAAGCTCGTGGCGGCGCTCGACGCGGGCGACGACCTCGCGACCCTGGGCGAGGCCCAGGTCGTGGTGGACTTCACCCACCCCGATGCCGTGATGGACAACCTGCGGTACCTGATCGCGCACGACCTGCACGCCGTGGTCGGCACGACCGGCTTCGGCGAGGAGCGGCTGGCCCAGCTGCGTTCACTGGTGGCCGAGAAGCCTTCGGTGGGCGTGCTGATCGCGCCGAACTTCGCCCTCGGCGCGGTCCTGGCGATGCGCTTCGCGGCGCAGGCCGCCCGCTTCTACGCCTCGGCCGAGATCATCGAGCTGCACCACAACCGCAAGGCCGACGCGCCGTCGGGCACCGCGGCGCACACCGCGCGGATGATCGGCGAGGCCCGCGCGGCGGCCGGCCTCGAACCGGGCGCGGACGCCACGACGTCCGGATTGGACGGTGCCCGCGGGGCGCGCGTCGCCGACGTTCCGGTGCACTCCGTGCGCCTGCCCGGGCTGGTCGCGCACGAGGAGATCCTGTTCGGCGGCGAGGGGGAGACCCTGACCATCCGGCACGACTCGCTCGACCGCACGTCGTTCATGCCCGGCGTGCTGGTCGGCGTGCGTTCGGTGGTGTCGCGCCCCGGCCTCACGGTCGGCCTGGAGAACGTGCTCGACCTGTGAGGGCCCGCAACGTCGCGCTGCTGCTGACCGCGGCGCTGCTCGTGTACCTGGTCCTGCTGGCGGACCGGGGCGTGGAGCTGTTCGCCACCGGCTCGCCCGAGGGCATCGCGCTCGGCGTCGGCGTGTTCGTGCTGCCGCTGCTCGGCGTGTGGATCGTGGTGGCCACCTGGCGCTCGGGCCTGCAGATCCAGCGCCTGTCCCGCCGCCTCGACGCCGAAGGCGGGCTGCCCGACGTGTCGGACCTGCCGCGCCGCCCGTCGGGCCGCGTCGACCGCACCGCCGCCGACGCCTGGTTCGAGGGGCGTCGCGCCGAGGTCGAGGCCGACCCGGACGACTGGCGCGGCTGGTACCGCCTGGCCTACGCGTACGACATCGCGGGCGACCGGCGCCGTGCCCGTGCGACGATGCGCAAGGCCGTGGATCTGGAAGCCGCCGAGCGCGGGAAAACCGGGGGCGCGGCGGAGTAGGGGTTCCCGTTCCGCCCTGGGTGGGCTTGGGTGTTCTCCGTGCAGCCGACCCAGTGCGGCCGACCCGTGCAGCCGGCTCAGTGCAGCCAGCCCGTGAACACCGCCGGTGCCGCCGCGAGCAGGCTGAACCGGATCCAGCGCCCGGCGAGCCCGGCGGTCAGGAACGTGACCAGCCGCATGCGGACCATGCCCGCCAGCACGCTCGTCGCCATGAAGGGCGGCAGGCCGAGCAGCGAGCTGACGCCGTAGGTGCCGGTCATCCAGTGCGGGTGGCGCCGGCAGCGTTCGCGCAGGGCTTCGATCTTCGAGCGGAGCACCTTGGTGCGCCGGTGCCAGCGGTCTCGTCGGGCGCTGGGCGGGCGTTCGCGGTGGAGGCGGTCGTGCAGGAACGCCGGAAGCCGGATGGACCCGCGGGCGGCGAGGAAGTAGAAGAGCTTGCCGGCCATCTGCCCGACGGCCACGGCGGCACCGAGCCACAGCCAGTGCGGGTTGTGCTGGCTCGCGCAGAGCCCCACGACGAAGAGCTCGGCGTTGACCAGCGGCACGATGGCCGAGCCGAACGCGACGCCGAGCGTGAGGAACAGCCAGCCCATCGTGCCTCCCCCCTGATGCGAGTGATCCTCGTCATTCGAGGCTAGCAGTCGTCACGAAAAGGTCACGGGGGTTAACCCCCCTGTTCCGGCGGGGGCCGACCCCAGAAGATCACCTGGACGTTCGGTGGCGGACACCTCGGCCTGTCACCATACGGACGTGACCGACGTGCCCTTCGCCGATCGCTTCGCCGGGTTCTGCGCGGCCGTCGTCCGGATCCTGCCCTTCGGGCTCTCTCGGTTCATTGCGCCGAGCTTTCTCGGGTTCGTCCTCATCAACGGCTTCACGTTCGGCGTGGACCTCGGGTTGCTCACGGTGCTGCACGGCGGCCTCGGCTGGCCGGTGTGGCTGGCGATCAGCGTGTCGTACGTGATCGCGTTCGGGCTCAGTTTCGTGCTCAACCGCGCGCTGAACTTCCGCTCGCACGCGCCCGTCGGGCGGCAGGCGGTGCTGTACGTGGTGGCGATCGGCGTGAACTACGCGGCGTTCCTGCTGGGCGTCGGCGCGGGACTTTCGGCGTTGGGCCTGGAATACCACGTGTCGCGCGTCGTCGCCGGGGCGTGCGAGGGCGTGTTCATGTACTCGGTGATGCGGTGGGTCGTCTTCGCGAAGCGCGAAGAGCCCGCGGTCAGTGCGTGAGCTCCAGCTGCAGCGTGCCGGTGAGGCGCACTTCGCGCAGCGTGCCGCGGCCCGTGTCGAGGGTCCGGACGGTCCCGTCGGGTGCCCAGCCCGCGCGGCGGTAGAAGCCCAGCGTCGCGTGGTCGGACTGCGCGACCCACGTGACGCCGCGCTCGAGCCCGTCCGCCCGCAGGTCGCCGGCGGCCGTGCCCAGCAGGCGCCCGGCGTGCCCGCGCCGGCCCCAGCGCGGTTCGACGACCAGCGTCGCGATGAGCGCGGTGGTGGCGGCGTCGGCGGGCGCGGTGCCGTCTGCGGTGGCGATCTCGTCGACGGGGGCGAGCCCGGCCACGCAGTAGCCCACGGTGAACTCGCCTTCGAGCGCGAGGTACACCTTCGTGCCGGGGAACTCGATCGTCTCCGCCCACGTGCCTTCGAGGTCGGCCGCGTCGAGCGCGTCGATGGCCTCGGCGCCCAGCAGGTCGGTGTAGGCCGCCCGCCAGGTGAGTCTCTGGATGCGGGCGATCTCCGGGGCGTCGGACAGGCTCGCGGGACGGACTTCGGCGGCACTCACGCGGGGGAATCTACCGCCCGCGCTCGCGGAAACTGTCGGGGGCAGCTGGCACCATGGTCGGATCATGCAGACCATCAGCCTTCACTCGGCCCGCCGCACCGCGCTGGCCGCCCAGGGGTTCGCCGACGCGCGCCCCGCCGCGCCGCCCACCCGTCGGCACCTGGCGAAGGTGCTTTCGCGGGTCCAGCTGCTGCAGCTGGACTCCGTGAACGTCGCCGTGCGCGCGCACTACATGCCGGTGTTCTCGCGCCTGGGCGCCTACGACCAGGCGCTCGTCGACGACGCCGCCTGGGCCGACTCCGCGCGCAAGCCGCGGATGCTCGTGGAATCGTGGGCGCACGAGGCCAGCCTGCTGCCCGTCGAAGACTGGCCGCTGCTGCGCTCCGGCGCCAAACGCGACGGCTGGTGGCGCAACTACACGCGCGTGGTCGAAACCGTGCCGGGCCTGATCGACGACGTGCTCGCCATCGTCAAGGAAGACGGGCCCATCGGCGCGGGCGCCATCGAGAAGGCGCTGGAGGCGGAGGTCGCCGGGCGCGGTCCCGGGGCGTGGTGGGAGCGCTCGGTGGTCAAGAAGGCGTGCGAGTACCTGTTCGGCCTCGGCCGGCTGTCCACGGGCACGCGCCGCTCCTTCGAACGGCTCTACGACCTCACCGAGCGGGTGGTGCCCCCGGCCGTCCTGTCCCGCCAGGTGTCGCGCGAGGAGGGTGCCCGCGGCCTCATCGACCGTTCCGCGCGCGCCCTCGGCGTCGCCACGGAAACCGACCTGCGCGACTACTACCGCCTCGGCCCCGACGTCGCCCACCAGGCGGTCGCCGACCTCGTCGAGCAGGGAGTGCTGGAACCCGTGCAGGTCCGTTCGTGGCGCGGCGTCGCCTACCGCCACACGGCCGCCCGCACGCCGCGCGCGGTGACCGGCCGGGCCCTGCTGTGCCCCTTCGACCCGCTCATCTGGGAACGCGCCCGCACCGAACGGCTTTTCGGCTTCCGCTACCGCATCGAGATCTACGTGCCGGAGCCCAAGCGCGTCCACGGGTACTACGTCTTCCCGTTCCTGCTGGACGGCTCGCTGGTCGCGCGCGTGGACCTGAAGTCCGACCGCGCCGCGGGAGTGCTTCGGGTGCAGGGCTCCTTCGCCGAGGAGGGCGCCGACGTGCCCCGGGTGGCCGCGGAGCTGGCGGGGGAGCTGGCGCACATGGCGGAGTGGCTCGGGCTGGACGGCGTCGCGGTGGGTCCGCGGGGTGATCTGGCGGGTCCGCTGGCGAAGGCGGTGCGCTGAGCGACGCTACGAGCACTCGCGGGTGCGGCCGGGCCTGCGCCACGGTGCAGGGGACAGGCCGCCTTTCGCGGAGGTCGGCCGAGCGTGTCTCGCGCAGGTGAGTGAGGTCTACGGGGTGGTCGCGGTGCGCTGAGCCGGGGCGGTGCGGCACGCGGCTTTCCCGGTCGCCGAAGCTCGACGGTGCGGAGCCGGTGTCGCGAGTCGACTCAGTCGGAACGTCCTGTCGCACAAGCGGTTCGCAAGCGCGGACGCGAAGCGGCGGACCGGCCCGGATGCCTCGGGCCGGTCCGCCGTCTCCCCCTTTCAGCCGGCCGCGCGGGTCACCAGCGCGTTGCCGGTGCCGGTGCGGGCCCGGACGCGCAGGGTGGCGCCCGCCTCGGGCGGCACGTCGGAGACTGCCAGCTCGCTGTGCACGCGGCCCGCGGAGGAGGCCAGCTCGACTTCGGCCGCGACGCCGCGGCGGATGCCGATGCGGACTTCGCCCGAGCCGGTGATGAGGTCGACCGAGCCGGAGGCCGCTTCGGCGACCGAGAGGTCACCGCTGCCGGTGCGGGCCATGACGTCGCCCGCGACGGAGCCGAGCCAGACGTTGCCCGTGCCGGTGGCGAGCGTCGCCGAGCCGGAGACGGCGGCCGCCTCGACCGAGCCGCTGCCGGTGCGCAGCTGGAGGCCGGCCGGGGTGGGGCCGAGCTTCACGCGGCCGGTGCCGGTGCGGACCACGGCGGCGCCGTCGGCCGCTTCGAGGGTGACCTCGCCGGAGCCGGTGAGGATGTCGGCGCGCCCGGCGGTGCCCGTGACCGTGACGTCGGCGGCGCCGGCGCGGACCTCGACGTGCGAGCCCTTCGGGGCGTGCACCGTGACGGCCACCGGCACGTTGCGCAGCTGCCACGCCTTCGCCGCCCGCACCACGATCCGGTTGCCGGTCTTCTCGATGCGCGCCTGCGCCACCGCGTCGGCCGGGGAGGCGTCGGCGGTCACGCCCAGCTGGTCGCCGAACCGTTCGCCGACCCACGACAGCAGGTTGTTCACGCCGCTGACCCACGGCGGCTGCTCGCCGGCGTCGTGGCGCAGCTCGACGCGGGCACCGGACTCGCGGTCCAGCACCAGCTCGACCCGGCCGATCGTGACGCCGACGTCGAGCTCCAGCGGGCCGTCGGCCTCGAACTCCTGCGAACGAAAACCAGGATCGTCCGAAGTGGACTGTGCCGCCGAAGCGGCCGACTCGACTGCTTCCTCCGCGGCACCGGCGATCGCTTCCTCGGCGAACTCCGGGTCAGGCCGTTCGGTGCTCTCACTCATGGTTGCCTTCCCCCTCCTAGCCTTCGACCCAGCCGTGCAGCTTGGTCTCCGAGCGGCCGCCCTGGTGGTGCCGCTGCTGGTGGTGCTGCGCCTGTCCGAGCGCCCCCTGCACGGCCTGGGCGACGAACGTGTTGAGCGAAACCCCCTGCGCGGCCGCCGCCTGCTCGGCCTGGCCCTTGATCTGCTCCACGAGCCGCAGGGTGATGCGCGAGATGTCACCGCCGTCGATCGGCGGCGCCGGCGGCGCCGGCGGGGGCGACGCGGGCTGTTCGGCGCGAGGCGAGTGCTCCGGGGCGCCCGTCACGACCACCCGCACGTCGCGGCCGTCGAGCCGGACGTCCACGACCTGGCCCGGCAGGGCCGCGGTCACCTCGGCGGCCAGGTCGGCCAGCGCGGTCATCAACGTGAGCCGCACCGAGGGTTCGAGAGCGGAGGAAAGCAGTGCGGCCGTGCGCCGGGTCTGCTCGTCCCCGGCGGAGGCCGTGTTCGCGAGGTCTTCGCGAAGGTTCGCGATGTACGGCGTCAGGTCCATGACGCCACTATGACGTCATCGGTGACATCAGTCAAGGACACGGTGACATCACCATGGTGTCGCGCAGCGGCGCGGTTACAGTTGCGGCCGGGAATCGCAGCGAAAGGGGAGTGCCGACGTGGTCGAGACCGTGTCGCCCAGGGTGCAGCTGGTCGGGAAGACGGAGTTCTCCCCGCCGGAGGACGTGCCGTGGTCGACGGACGCCGACGGGGGCCAGGCGCTGGCCGAGTTCGCCGGCCGTGCCTGCTACCAGTCGTGGCAGAAGCCGAACCCGAGGACGGCCACCAACGCCGGCTACCTCGACCACATCATCGAGGTCGGGCACCTTTCGGTGCTGGAGCACGGATCCGTGAGCTTCTACATCACCGGTATCTCGCGCTCGCTCACCCACGAGCTGATCCGCCACCGCCACTTCTCCTACTCGCAGCTCTCGCAGCGCTACGTCCCCGAGCGCGACGCCGCGTTCGTCGAGCCCGACGTGATCGCGAACGACCCCGGGCTGCACGAGAAATTCGTCCGGGCCACGCAGGCCAGCGTCGACGCCTACACCGAACTGCTCGCCGGCCTCGAGGACAAGTTCGCCGATTCGCCCACCGCCACCCTGCGCCGCAAGCAGGCCCGCCAGGCCGCCCGTGCGGTGCTGCCGAACGCCACCGAGACCCGCATCGTCGTCACCGGCAACTACCGCGCCTGGCGCCACTTCGTGGCCATGCGCGCCACTGAGCACGCCGACGTGGAGATCCGCGAGCTCGCCATCGAATGCCTGCGGGAACTGCAAAAGGCCGCGAGCAACGTGTTCGCGGACTTCACCATCTCGACCCTGCCCGACGGCACCGAGGTCGCCACGAGTCCGAAGGTGCTCGAAGGCTGATGAAACGACTCGCGATCGACGTCCGCCCGGGCGACTACTCCGTGGTGCGCCTGCCCGCCGACGCCCCCGTGCCCGCGGACCTGCTCGACCCCGCCGGACCCACGCTCGTGTCCGTCACCCGCACGCCGGAAGAGCTTTCGGTGATCTGCCCGACCGGCCGCGAGCCCTCGGGTGGTGTCGTCGAGCACGGCTGGCGGCTGATGAGCGTGCGCGGGCCGCTCGAGTTCACGCTCACCGGTGTGATCTCGGCGCTGGCCTCGGAACTCGCCGCGGCCGGGGTAGCGCTGTTCTCACTGTCCACTTTCGACACCGACCACATCCTCGTGCGCGCCGCCGAGCTCGATCGGGCCGTGAAGGCGTTCCGCGACGCCGGCCACGAGGTCGGCCTCCCCGCCTGAACCGCCGGGCCGAATCGTCGAGCGCCGGCCGTCGTCCAATCGGGCACAGCGCCGGTGCCGTGGCCGAACACACCTTGCTTCCGAAAGTTCGGCATGCCTAAACTTCGAGTTGGGATACCCGACAGGCGGAGGGTGACGACATGGCGGTGGCGGAAGCGGTCCGGCCGCGGGGGCGCCTCGCCCGCCTGCGCGCGGGCTCGGCGCTGCTGGGCCCGGCGTTCGTCGCCGCGGTGGCGTACGTGGACCCGGGCAACGTCGCGTCGAACATCAGCGCGGGCGCGCGGTTCGGGTACCTGCTGGTGTGGGTCATCGTCGCGGCCAACCTGATGGCCGTGCTGGTGCAGTACCTGTCGGCGAAGCTCGGCCTGGTCACCGGGCGCTCGTTGCCCGAGGCACTGCGCGAACGGCTGCCGCGCTCGGCTCGGCTCGCGTACTGGGTGCAGGCCGAGGTGGTCGCCGTGGCGACGGACCTGGCCGAGGTCGTCGGCGGCGCCATCGCGCTGTACCTGCTGTTCGACTTGCCGCTCCTGGTGGGTGGTGTGATCACCGGGTTCGTGTCGTTGACCTTGCTCGCGGTGCAGGACCGCGGCGGCCAGCGCACGTTCGAGCGCGTCGTCACGGGCCTGCTCGCCGTGATCGCCATCGGCTTCCTGGCGAGCCTGTTCGTGGAACCACCCTCGGCGGCGGGGGTCGCGAGCGGGCTGCTGCCGCGCTTCGACGGCACCGACAGCGTGCTCATCGCCGCCGCGATGCTCGGCGCCACGGTGATGCCGCACGCGGTGTACCTGCACTCCGGCCTCGTCCGCGACCGCCACGGCACGCCTGCGCCCGAGAAGCGCCGCCGGCTGCTGCGCGCCACGCGCTACGACGTCGGTTTCGCGATGCTGCTCGCGGGCGCGGTCAACCTCGGCATGCTCCTGCTCGCCGCCACCAACCTGCAGGGCCTGCCCGGCGTCGACTCCATCGAGGGCGCGCACAGTGCCGTCGCCGCCGCGCTCGGCCCCGCGGTCGCGCTGTTGTTCGCGATCGGGCTGCTGGCCTCGGGCCTGGCGTCCACCTCGGTCGGTGCCTACGCCGGAGCCATGATCATGCAGGGCCTGCTGCGCAAGAGGTTCCCGATCCTCGTGCGCCGGCTCGTCACGCTCACCCCGGCGATCCTCGTGCTCGCACTGGGCGCCGACCCGAGTGCCGCGCTCGTGGTGTCGCAGGTGGTGCTGTCGTTCGGCATCCCGTTCGCGCTCGTGCCGCTGATCCGCCTGACGTCCGACGAGCAGCTCATGGGCGAGGACGTGAACCGCCGCGCGACGACGGTGGTGGCCTGGTGCGTCGCGGCCGTGATCATCACGCTCAACATCGCGCTGATCTACCTCACCGTCACGGGCTGAACCCGGCGGAACCGGCCTGCTCCTCGCGCGGTCCGACTAGCATCTGCGCGACCCCGAACGAGGAGCCCGGCCCAGTGACCGACGAACAGACGCGCCCGTACGACCCGACCCGTCCGGCGCCCGGGCCGCGGCTCGTCGCCGGCCGGTACCTGCTGCTGGGCGAGCTCGGCCGCGGTGGCATGGGCGTGGTGTGGCGGGCGCAGGACCAGGTGATCGGCCGCCAGGTGGCGGTCAAGGAGCTGCACCTGCCGGACGCCGAAAGCCAGGCGGTCTTCTCCGAACGGGTGCTGCGCGAGGTGCGCACGGGTGGCCGGCTCAACGACCCCGCCGTGGTCACGGTCTACGACGTGGTCACCGACCACGGCGCCACCTTCATCGTGATGGAGCTCGTCGAGGCGCCGACGCTGGCCGACCTGGTGCGGAGCCAGGGGCCGATGCCGGCCGCGCACGTCGCGGTGATCGGCGACCGCGTGCTCGCCGCGCTGCAGGCCGCGCACGCCGCCGGGATCGTGCACCGGGACGTGAAGCCCGCCAACATCATGGTGGCGCCCGACGGTCGCGTGAAGCTCACCGATTTCGGCATCGCGCACGCGATCGACGACCCGCGCCTCACCACGAGCGGCGTGATCGTGGGCTCGCCCGCGTTCATGGCACCCGAACGCGTCGAGGGCCGCGAGGCCATGCCCGAGTCGGACCTGTGGTCGCTGGGCGCCACGCTGTTCTTCGCCGTGGAGGGCGTCGTCGCATTCGAGCGCGCCACCACGGCCGCGACGCTGCACGCGATCATGACCGAGGTCCCGTACCTCACGCGCGGCCAGGGTCCGCTCGCCGCGGCGATCCTGGGGCTCCTGGTGGCCAAACCGCAGGCCCGGCTCACCGCCCCGCAGGCCCGCACCCTGCTCGCCACCGCCGCCGGCCAGCCGCCCACCCCGCCGTCGGGCAGCACCGCGCCCACCGGCGTCACGATGCCCACGCGCCCGGCCGCGTCGCCTGCCGGGAACTCGCGCCGCGGCTGGTGGCTCACCGGCGCGGCCGTGCTCATCGTCGCGGCACTGGTCGGCGGGTTCTTCCTCGGCAAACCCGTGTGGACGCCGAAGGTCGACCCGCAGCTGCAACCCACCGTCACCTACGGTCCCGACGGTTTCCTCAAGGCGGAGATCGGCGTGTCCTACCGCTGCTTCAACGCGGCGGTGCAGCAAGGCGTCGTGATCAGCGACGACAACAGCGCGACGTGCGACAAGAGCCACACCCTCGAGGTCTACGACGTCGGCGACGTGCTGCCGACCGAGAATTTCAGCAGTGACGACGCGAAGCTCGCGGCCTACCCCGGGCTCGAGGCGGTGTCCAGGCTCGCCGAGGCGCGCTGCGCGGCGTCGTTCCACTCCTCGGTGGTGCCGGAGGCCCAGCGGGCGGGCCTGACCTACCAGGCGATCGTGCCCACCCAGAAGCAGTGGGAGCTCGCCCCGCCCAACGACTACAGCCAGCCGAGCCGGGACTTCTTCTGCGTGTTCGCCAAGCCCGGCAACGCCCAGATCCCGGCGCAGATCACCACCAAGGTCAAGTAACCGCGCGAGAAGTTCCGCCCGGCGCCCGCGTACCCGGGAAAATCTCCGATCTTCACCAGGTCGGGCCCGGGTTCACCCGTTCGACGAGGTACCGTCAACACCATGTCCACTCCACCCACCGCAGCGCCCGGACGTCCGTTCGGCCGCGTGCTCACCGCCATGGCCACGCCCTTCGACCGCGACGGCGCGCTGGACCTGAAGCGGGCCCAGGAGCTCGCCGAGCACCTCGTGGAGCTGGGCAACGACGGGCTGGTCGTCAACGGCACCACCGGCGAGAGCCCCACCACGAGCGACGACGAGAAGGCGACCCTGGTCCGCGCCGTCGTCGAGGCCGTCGGCGACCGCGCCACCGTGGTGGCGGGCGCCGGCACCAACAACACGGCGCACAGCGTCGAGCAGGCCCGTGCCGCCGCCGAGGCGGGCGCCCACGGCCTGCTCGTGGTCACGCCGTACTACTCGCGCCCCAGCCAGGCCGGCCTGTTCGCGCACTTCACCACGGTCGCGGATGTCACCGACCTGCCGGTGATGCTCTACGACATCCCGCCGCGCTCGATCGTGCCCATCGAGGTCGACACGCTGCTGCGGCTGGCCGAGCACCCGCGGATCGCGGCGGTGAAGGACGCCAAGGGTGACCTGATCGCCGGCTCCGAGGTCATCGCCAACACGCAGCTTGCCTACTACTCGGGTGACGACGGCCTGAACCTGCCGTGGATCTCCGTCGGCGGCGTCGGTGTGGTCAGCGTGATCGGCCACGTGGTGGCCGGGCGGATCCGCGCGATGATCGAGGCCTACGAGAGCGGTGACACGTCCACCGCGCGCACCAACCACCGCGGCATGCTGCCGGTGATGCGGGCGATGTCGCGCGTCGGCGGCGTCGCGTTCGCCAAGGCGTCGCTGCGGCTGCGCGGGTTCGACATCGGCGACCCGCGGCTGCCCGTGGTGCCCGCCACCGAGGAGCAAAGTGCCCTGATCGCCGCCGATCTGGCCCAGGGCGGCGTGCCGCTGGGCGACAGCGGGGCCGGAGACTGGCATGGTGCACGGGTGGCACAAGCGGATTCCCAGGCGGCCTACGTCGCCCCCACCTCACACACCAGCGTTGGGACCTTGCCCCGGTGAGCTCACTTCCCCCCGGACCCGGACCCACGAACCTCCCGCCCGCCCTGCCCGAAGGCGCCCTGCGCGTCGTCGCGCTGGGCGGCATCGGCGAGGTCGGACGCAACATGACCGTCTTCGAGTTCGACGGCCGGCTGCTGATCGTCGACTGCGGCGTGCTCTTCCCGGAGGACGACCAGCCGGGCGTCGACCTGATCCTGCCCGATTTCCGCGCGATCGAGGAGCGGCTCGACGACATCGACGGCCTCGTGCTCACCCACGGGCACGAGGACCACATCGGCGCCGTGCCGTTCCTGCTGCGCCTGCGGCCCGACGTGCCGATCTACGGCTCGCGCTTCACCAACGCGCTGCTCGCGGCCAAGGCCAAGGAGCACCGCCAGCGGCCCAACCTCATCGAGGTGCGCGAAGGCGAGCGGCGCAAGGTCGGCGCGTTCGACCTCGAGTTCTTCGCCGTGAACCACTCGATCCCCGACGCGCTCGCGGTCGCCATCCGCACGCCGGCCGGGGTCGTGCTGCACACCGGTGACATCAAGCTCGACCAGCTGCCGCTCGACGGCCGCCTCACCGACCTCGCGGGCTTCTCGCGCCTGGGCGACGAGGGCGTGGACCTGTTCTGCGTCGACTCGACCAACGCCGAGGTGCCGGGCTTCGTGATGCCGGAGACCGACATCGGCCCGGTGCTCGACGACGTGATCCGCAAGGTCGACCAGCGGGTGATCGTCGCGTGTTTCGCGAGCCACGTGCACCGCGTGCAGCAGGTGCTGGTCGCGGCCGAGCGCCACGGCCGCCGCGTGGCGTTCGTGGGCCGCTCGATGGTCCGCAACATGGGCATCGCGGCCGAGCTGGGCCTGCTGGACGTGCCCGAGGGCCTGCTCGTCGACCTCGACCAGGCCAGCACCCTCCCGGAGAGCAAGGTGCTGTTCGTGTCGACCGGTTCGCAGGGCGAGCCGCTCTCGGCGCTCTCGCGCATGGCGCGCGGCGAGCACCGGCAGATCTCGATCCGCGCCGGCGACACCGTGGTGCTGGCCAGCTCGATGATCCCCGGCAACGAGACCGCCGTGTTCGGCGTGGTCAACGGCTTGACCCGGCTCGGCGCCAACGTCGTGCACCAGGGCAACGCCAAGGTCCACGTGTCCGGCCACGCGTCGGCCGGTGAGCTGCTCTACCTGTACAACGCGGTGCGCCCGAGCAACGTGATGCCGGTGCACGGCGAGTGGAAGCACCTGCGGGCCAACGGCGAACTGGCCATCCGCACGGGCGTGTCGCCGCAGAACGTGGTGATCGCCGAGGACGGCGTGGTCGTGGACCTCGTTGACGGCAAGGCCTCGCGGACCGGGCGCGTCGAAGTGGGCCACGTGTACGTGGACGGCTTGTCGGTGGGAGACGTCGGCGAGTCGACCCTGTCCGACCGGCTGGTGCTGGGCGAGGGCGGGTTCATCTCGATCAGCGTCGCCGTCGACTCCAGCACGGGCCGCGCGATGAGCAGCCCGACGGTGTCCGGCCGCGGCTTCTCCGACGACCCGAAGGCGCTCGACACCGTGGTGCCGCTCGTGGAGATGGAGCTGGCGCGCACGGAGGCCGAGGGCATCACCGACACCCACCGCATCGCGCAAGCGGTGCGTCGGGTCGTCGGGCGCTGGGTCGCCGACACCTACCGGCGTCGGCCGATGATCGTGCCGACGGTCATCCCGGTCTGAGTTCACCGGTTTCACGAACCGCCGCCGCTGCCCGGTTTTTCAGGGGAGCGGCGGCGGTTTATTCGTGTCCGATCAGCGGGTGATGACGGCGATGAGCAACGCGAAGGCGACGACGGCCCCCTGACGGGCGAGTGCGTTGCGGGCCTTGCGCTGCTCGGTCCTGGTCGGTGTGCTCACGGCTGCCCCCTTTTCTCGTCGTGGCACCCATGGTCGCGCTCCGCGCGCTCCGGCACATCCCGCGTGAGGTGGGTCCCGGCTCCCTCTGTAGGACGAGCCCGGCTTTACGCCGTTCGTCCTACGGCACCGGGCCGCACCGGAGTTAACCTGCGGTGAGCAGGAGGGCCGCGCCGATGGGGCGTCATTCGACGGTACGGAAACGCAGCCGGCTGCCGGTGGTGCTGGCTGTCTGCGTGCTGCTCGTGCTCGGCGGCGCCGTGTGGACCGCGGCCGCGCTGGAGCGCCGCTGCACCGCGGCGCACGTGCTCGTGACCGCTTCCCCCGAGGTCGCCCCGGTGCTGTCCGCGGCCGCGCGGGGTATTTCGAAGCAGGGCCTGACGACCTCGTGCCGGACGTACGAGATCCGGCCCCGCGCCACCGCGGACTTCGACCCGCTTGCCGGCGACCGCGGTCAGGTGTGGGTGCCGGAGTCGACGATCGCGTTGCTCCGGGCCCGGCAGCTCGGCGCGACGGACGTGCCGGACTCGGGGCCGTCGGTGGCGAGCTCGCCGGTGGTGCTCGCCGTGACCGACGGTGCCGCGCGCGGCCTCGGCTGGCCAGGGCGTGCGCCGACCTGGACGGACGTCGTCGACGCCCCGGGTGCCGTGCTGACCACGCCGGATCCGGTGCGCGACCCCGTCGGCACCGCGGCGCTGGTCGGCCTGCGCGACGCGGTGGGCGCCGCGCCCGATCCGGCGGGGGCGTTCGCCGCGGTGCTGCGGCGGTTCACGGTGGGCGGCGCCGGGGGAGCGACGGCGTACCCGGCCGCGGAGAGCGCGGTGGTGCGGCACAACGCCGAGACACCGTCGGCGCCGCTGGTGGCCGTGTACTCGCCGGGCACGCCCGCGCTGGACTACCCGTTCGCGCGGCTGAGCGGGGCGAGCGCCGAGCAGAGCGCGGCAATCGACGCGCTGCAGCAAGCGGTGCTGACCGGGCGGGCCGTCGAACAGGCCGGGTTGCGCGTGCCCGGGCGGGCGCTGGCCGGCCACGCGGACGACCCCCACGTCACGGCGGCCGCGCAGCGCAGCGCGCCCCTGCCGTCTGCGGCGGATCTGGGGGTGCTGCTCACGCAGTGGGCGGGCGTGAACCTCGACGCTCGGGTGGAGGTGCTGCTGGACGTCTCGGGGTCGATGCAGGCGCGCGTGCCGGGGACGAACCTGAACCGGATGCAGGTGACCGTCGCCGCGGCGCAGCAGGCACTGCGCTTGTTCCGGCCGTCGACGCAGCTGCGGGTCTGGGAGTTCGCCACGCGGCTGGACGGCGCGAAGGACTACCGTGAGGTGCTGCCGCTCGCGCTCGTCACCCAGCACCTCACCGAAGGCGACCTGGCGCGGCTGGCCGCGGTGCGCGCCATCCCCGGCGCGGGCACCGGCCTGTACGACACCGTGCTCGACCTCTACGGCTCCGCCCGGCGCGACTGGCGGCCGGGCGTGCTCAACGTGGTGATCGTGATGACCGACGGCCGCAACGAGGACTCCGCCGGCCTCACCCGCGAAGCGTTCCTGGCCGGGCTCACCCGGCTGGCCGACCCGGCGCACCCGTTGCCGGTGATCGCCATCGGCATCGGGCCGACCGCAGACCAGGGTGAACTGTCCGCCATCACCGCGATCACGGGTGGCGGCGCCTACGTGACCCGCGACCCGACGAAGATCGGCGAGGTTTTCTACGCGGCGCTCGCGCAGCTCACCCGCCGTTGAGCGCGGCTGTCGGGCGGCTTCGGCGGAGATCTGTCTGCTATAACCACCTGGGACGAACGTCGTCGTCATGCCGTGGGGGCACCGGCGATCCGAGGGGGAGGACGGCTTGGACGAGATCGGGTTGGCCGAGGCCATCGAGCACCTGCGCGACCAGCTGGGGCTGGCGCAGGACGCCGGGCAGAACCACCAGTTCCGGTTCGAGGTGCTGGAAGTCGAAGTCGAACTGCTCGTCGAAGCGCGGCGGGAGAAGACCGGGAAGGTCGATTTCAAGGTCGTCGGCGGGGACGCGAAGGGATCGAGCGCGAGCAGCCACAAGGTCAAGCTCAAGCTCAACGTGAAGGACGCGGCGCTCGGCGGCCAACGCGCGGAAGTCGCCAGCGGCAAGAGTTTCGGCATGGAGTAGCCGGTGCAGCGGACGAGCCTCGTCGACATCCGGGTCGGCAGCGGTGCGCGCAGCACGAGCGTCGGCTCCGGGTACCTGATCGGGCCGTCCCTGGTGATCACGGCGCGGCACGTCGTCTTCGGCCGGCGGGCCGGCGGTGAGCCCGGGGGCTCCGCGGACGTGATCAAGGTCAGGGTGGGCCACGTCGACGACGAGGCGTCGCTGCACCGGTCCGAGGCGACGGTCTGCTGGCAGAGCGCGGACGTCGACGTCGCTTTGCTCAGGCTCGCGAGCCCGGTGCCGTGGCGGCCCGGGGTTCGCTGGGGCGCGCCGGTCACGAACGCGAGCCGCGAGTACTCCGGTGTCGGTTACCCGGACTTCGCCGTCTACGACGACAACGTCCGTTCCGTCGAGCAGCTCGGCGGCCGGCTGGATCCGCTGTCCTCGGGCCCGAACGGCACCTACGTGCTGCACCAGGGTGCGTCGCCCGATGTCCGCGCAGGGCACGAGTGGAGCGGCATCTCCGGCGCGGCCGTCTTCTGCGGCGAGCTGCTCGTGGGCATCGTGGTCCAGGACGACAACGACCACGGGAACCGGCGACTCTACGCGACGCGGGTGCGCAAGCTCTTGCAGGATCCCGAATTCGTCGCGCTCGTCGAAGCGGAAACGGGTGGGCCGGTCGACCTCGAGGCGGTCGAGTTCCGCCACCTGCTGGAGCCCGCGCCGCCGCGCCGGGAGTTCGCCGCGCCGAGCATGGTGCTGCGTCCGGACGCCGAGGCCGTGCCCTTCCGGGGCCGTGCCGCCGAGCTCGACGAACTGACGAGCTGGTGCCTGGACCGCAGCCGCTTCAGCGTGCACGCCGTCACCGGTCCCGGCGGTCAGGGCAAGACCCGGCTCGCGCGCGAGCTGGCGAGGCGGATGCGTCGGCGCGGCTGGGTCGCCGGCCTGGTCCGGCGCGACGCGAAAGTCGGCGAAACCCTGGCCGGCGTCCAGGAACCCGCGCTGCTGATCGTCGACTACGCCGAGACCCAGCCGGAGCTGCTTCGGAATCTTTCGGCCTGGGCGGGCGGGGCCACGCGCCCGGTGCGGTTGCTGTTGCTCGCCCGGGCCCGCGGTGAGTGGGAGCGGACCGCCGAGCTCCGCGTGCGGACCGAGACCAGGCTGCGGGCGCTCGGCGAAGACGGGGGCTGGTTCCGCGAGATCGCGCTAGGACTGGCCCGCCACCTGCCGGCGGTCGACGGGTGCGACGGGGTCGAGTGGTCGCGCATCGCGGCGGACCTGGTGGCCCCGCCGGCGTCGACGCGAGGCGAGACCGCGTTGAAGGTCGAGATGGGCGCCCTCGCCGCGCTCCTGCGCCACGGGCTGGACGGCCAGGACCTGGCGAGCGACGACTCGGTCGAAGACGAGCTGCTGTACCACGAAAACCGGTACTGGCGCGCGCGTGCGGCCGAGTCCGACCTCGGCAGGCGGGCGGGCCCGATCCTCACCCGGGCGGTCGCGGCCGCGGTGCTGTGCCCCACCCGCACCCGGACGGAGTCCGAGCAGACCATCGCACGGGCGTTGCCCCGGGACACGCCCACGACCGTCGAAGAGGTGGTGCGGCTGGTGCGCGATCTGTACCCGCCTCCGGCCGAGCGCTACTGGGGTCAGCTGGAACCGGACCGGCTCGCGGAGTTCCTCGCGAGCACCGAGGTCCTGGCGGACGAGGAGTTCCTGCCGAGCCTGTTCACCGGCGCGACGGACGAGCAGCGCACGAACACGCTGACGGTGCTGGCTCGCGCGGCGGTCGCCCACGCCAACGACGGGCGCGCGGAGCAGGCCGCCGGCATCGTCGTGGCGCTGCGCACGGTACTCGCTCGGCCTTCGCCGGACGCTCCGTTGACGGCCGCGATGATGCGCGCGCACTCGGACGCCCTCCCGGAGAAGTCGCACGTGCTGCGCGACTACGCCCTCGACGTCGCGGTGCGGCTGCGCGACCTGACCGAGGCCGCCGACGGCTCGTCTTCCCGCGACTACGCCGCGGCACTGCAGAACCTGGGCCGGCGCCATGCCGCGGTGGGCAACTGGGCGGCGGCCGTGCAGGCGTCCGACGAGGCGGCGAAGATCCGTGCGGTGTGGGCGGACTCGGCCGGGTCGACCGCCGATCGCGCCGCGCACGCCGAATCGCTGGTCGCGCTCTCCGAGGCGGCGCGTCTGGCCGGGGATCGGCAGGTGGCCTACCAAGCGGGCAGTGAGGCGCTGACCATTTCCCGCACCTTGATCGCGTCGTCCAGCGGCGTGGATTCCTTGCCGTACAAGGTGGGCCTGGCGCGAACGCTGATCACCCTGTCGCCGGTGCTGTGGCAGCTCGGGATCGAGGACATCGCCTACACCGACCGAGCCCGGTCGGTCGGCTACGCCGCGGAGGCCGTGGAACTCGCGAGGGAAGTCGTCGACGCGGATCCCGAACTGGCTCCCGACTTGCTCGCCAAGGCGCTCGACGAACACAGCTCGAACCTGTGGCGGTCGAGCAAGTTCACGGAGACCTCGATCCCGAGCAAGCAGGCAGAGGCGGCGGCGCGGTCGCTGGCCGCGCAGAACCCGGACGCCTGGAACGCGGATCTCGCCGACGCGCTGCTGGGTTTATCGGTGTCGCTGGAGGATGACGACCGGGACCGAAGGATGCAGTTGACGCGGGAGGCGATGGCTCTGCTCGAGCCCCTGTCCGAGGACCTGCCCGCAGTGCACGAGCGCCCGCTGTCCCAACTGTGGCACAACCTCGCCTGCGACCAACGCGCAAACCGGGAACTCGACGGTGCGCTGGACTCGATCGGCCGGGCGATCGAACTGCGTGCGCGTGAGGCGGGCGTGGGAACAGCGATCACCAACCACGCTCACTCCCTGCAGATACGCGGCCGTATTCACCGGGACGCCGAGCGTTTCCCAGAAGCATTGGACACCTTTGCCGAAGCTCACCGGATCACCGACCGGGCTCTCGGCGGGCTCAGCCCCGGCGCGATCAAGGTGCGCGCGGACATCACCCTCGATCTCGCCTGGGCGTATTTCGGACTGCGGCGACCCGCCGACGCGGTCACGGCCCTGGACCGGGCCATCACCGAGTTTCGCAAGCTGACGGACCATGCGCCTGAGGTCTACACGGCGTATTACGCGGGCGCGTTGCACGATCAAGCGGACGTGCTGGCGAACTACGATCGGACCGCACAGGCACGGACCCGGTGGCGCCAGGCCATCGCGCACTACCGCCGGGTCACCGACGCCGAGGAATGGGTGACCGAGTCGCTGGCGCTGGCGCTGCTCGATCTCGGGTTGGGCTACACGTCGCGCGCCTCCACCGTCGGCCGCGCCGTGGCACCTCTTCGTGAGGCACTTCGTCGATGGACGTCGCTGGCGTCGCGGAACCCGGCCCACAGGATGCGGCTGGCGGACACGTGCGCATACCTGTCGCGAGCGCTGATCATGACCGGGCAGTTCGCGGATGCCGTTCCGATCGTCGAGCACGAGATCTCGGTACGGCGCGAATTGCTCGCCGACGGTGAGGACCGTGCCGACCTGTGGCTGTGCCACGCCTTGCTCCGTGCGGCGGAGTCCCGGGCGACGACAGGCCGGGGGGATGATGCCTGGGAGGCTGTCCTCGAAGCGCAGCGGCGGTGCCGAGCAGCCGTGCGCGGTTCACCTACGGATGTCCAGGCCTTCTTGTTTCATCGACTCGCCCGTGCGGCGAATTTGTGTGCCCGCCTCGATCGGTATTCACCGGAGTCGGCTTGGGGGAAGGCCATGCTGGCCGAGCAGTCGGCGGGACGCGCGGTCGCACTCTACCGAGAAGGGGTCGACGATTCCGGGAACATCCGGGACCAGGGCCTGTTGAACGAATCCGTCACACTGCTCGCGGAAATTCTGAAACGCCTGGGACGGCACTGGGAGGCGGTCGATGTCGAACACCGACGAGGAGATGGATACCGTGGGCTCGCTACCCGATGACGACGCGGACAAGTCGGCCAACGACATTCTCGAAGAAGAAAAAGCCCGTGACGGGTCGGCGAAGTTGTTCTACGGCAACGTCAACGAGTTCGTGACCGAGCGCCTGGTTTATCTGTACGCGCGGCCGCTTTCGCAATCCGGGTCGGTGTGGTGCCCCGAGTGGTACCGGCACGCGGAGGCGTTGTCCCGCCTGGACTCGATCTGGCGCGCTTGGGAGAACCTGCGGCTCGACCCGGGGTTGGGCATGTCGGCGTGGTGGCTGCACCACGCCGACCCGAACATGCGCGTGCTGCTGGACCCGGTCACCGGACCGTTCGCGTCGTGCGTCGACGGCCACCACCACGTCGAACCGCTGCCCGTCATGACGCCGCCGGAGGGGCTGTTCTACGACCAGCGCACGGAAGGCGACCCGCTGGGCGGGCATCCGCTCTCGCTCGACTGACGGCTCGGCTCGGCCCGCGGTGTGCGGGCCGAGCCGGCCCCTTTCCTCGGCCCCGCATCCGGATTCGACCGGTGCGGTGCGGCCGCACCTGTTCGCCCACCCCCAGCGCTGTCCCGGCGGCAGTCTCTTGGCGTCTTGCGCCGTGCAGGTGAACCGGTATATTGGTAAGTCCATTAGTCAGCGCCTAGGAGTGGACATGCCGAAGGTCGTGTACGTCGACGACACCGGCGCGGAGCGGGCGGTCGACGCCTCCGTCGGCGAGAGCGTCATGAGCGCGGCCGTGCGCGCGGGGGTGCCGGGGATCATCGGCGAATGCGGGGGCTGCCTTTCGTGCGGCACGTGCCACGTGTGGGTGCGCGACGAGTACCGGGACCAGGTCGGCGAGGTCGGTGACATGGAGGACGACCTCCTCGATCTCGCGGTGGGGGACCGGCGGGCGGGCAGCCGGCTGTCGTGCCAGATCGAGGTGACGTCGGAGCTCGACGGGCTCACCGTCGACGTGCCCGGCGAGCAGGTCGTCTGACCTCGACGCGGGGAACTCGCCATTGCCAGTGGTTCAATGGTCTGATATTCAATCCTATAGCGTCTTCGTGATCGCCGGTGTGAAAGGACTTCAGCGTGCTCCGAACAGAGATCAACGAACTGCTGACGCAGACCGGGCCGGGCACCAAGATGGGCGCCCTGTTCCGGCGCTTCTGGCAGCCCGTTCTGCTGGCCGAGGAGCTGCCGTCGAACGACTGCCCGCCGGTGCGGGTCAAGATCCTCTCGGAGCGGCTGATCGCGTTCCGGGACTCGGAGGGCCGTTACGGCCTGATGGACGAGTTTTGCGCGCACCGCGGCGTCTCGCTCTGGTTCGGCCGCAACGAGAACGGCGGCCTGCGCTGCCCGTACCACGGCTGGAAGTACGACTACACCGGTCAGGCGATCGAGGTCCCGAGCGAGCCCGAGACCAGCAACTTCTGCGCCAACGTCAAGCTGAAGTCCTACCCGATGATCAAGCGCGGCGACGTGCTGTGGGCCTACTTCGGCGACCCGGAGGCGCAGCCGCCGCTGCCGGAGTGGGAGTTCGTGACCGTTCCGGAGGGGCAGGCGTTCACGTCGAAGCGCTTTCAGGAATGCAACTGGCTGCAGGCGCTCGAAGGCGGCATCGACTCCAGCCACGTCACGTTCCTGCACTCGGGCAGCCTCGACAGCGACCCGCTTTTCAAGGGCTCCAAGGGAAACGCCTACAACCGGGCGGACCTCAAGCCGTTCTTCGAGGTCGTCGACTACGAGGGCGGGCTGCTCATCGCCGCTCGCCGCAGCGCGGAGGAGGGGCACTACTACTGGCGCGTGACGCCGTGGGTGCTGCCGAACTTCACGATGGTCCCGCCGCGCGCCGACCACCCGATGCACGGCCACTTCTGGGTGCCGATCGACGACGAGAACTGCTGGGCCTGGAGCTTCGACTACCACCCGACGCGTCAGCTGGACAGCGACGAGGTGTCGGCCATGCGGGCCGGGCTGGGGGTGCACAGCGCGAACGACGAGAACTACCGGCCGCTGGCGAACAAGGACAACGACTACCTGATGGACCGCGACGCCCAGCGGCGTGGCGAGACCTACTCGGGCATCAAGGGCATCGCGTTGCAGGACTCCTCGTTGCAGGAGTCGATGGGGCCGATCGTCGACCGGACCAAGGAACGCCTGGTGGCCACCGACGCCGGCATCATCAAGGCGCGCCAGAAGCTGCGCAAGGCCGCGCTCGCGCTGGCCGAGGACGGCGTGGAGCCGGTCGGCAACCGCCCGCAGGACCAGAAGGTGCGCTCGGTCGCCGTCGTGCTGCCCGCCGATCAGTCCTTTGTGGACGGCATCGGTGAGGCGATGGTCGCCAAACCCGGCGTCCCGCAGACGACGGTCTGAGACGGCGGGCAACGACGTGGTGCACAGGGGTTTGGTCAGCAGCTGCGCGCGGGCGGCGACCGCTGAGGAAGCGGCTTTCCGGATCGACTACCCGCTGTCGGCCGCCCGCAACACGCGGGTGGTGGCGCTCGACGAGGTGGCCAAGGGCATCGTCGAGCGGGCGTCGGGGCTGCAGTGGGCGCAGGCGCGGTTCTACTCGGTCTCCGGCACCGGCGACGAGCTGGTCACCATGGCGGGTGCGAAGGTGGCGCTCGTCGACGAACTGCGCGACAGCAACACCGTCATCCTGGTCTCGACCACCGGCGAGAACGCGGATGCGGCGGCCACCATCGGCGCGGCCTGCACGGTGCGCGGCATCATGACGGCCGGTCTGGTCGCGACCCCGGACCAGGTGGCCAACGAGGCGTTGTTCTCGCTGCGGCCGCACGCCCGGATCCTGCTGGTGCCGGCCGAAGAGGACGACCTGGTCGAACTGCTGAGGGCGACACGCGCATGAGCGGCGAAACCAAGATGACCATCCCGGCCCTGCAGGCGATGAAGGCGCGCGGCGAGAAGAGCGTGTCCGTCGTCGCCTGGGACTACCAGATGGCGCGCATCGCCGACCGGGTCGGCGTGGACATCGTGTCGGTCGGCGACACGGTCGGCGTCAACCTCTGGGGGCAGCCGCACCCGCTGGAGATCACCTTCGACGAGGTGCTCGTGGTCGCGAAGGCGGCCCGGCGGGGTGTGACGCGGGCGCTGCTCAGCTGTGACTTCCCGTTCGGCCCGCTGCAGCAGGGCGCGGCCAGTGCCGTCGACGCGGCGATCCGGCTGGTCAAGGAAGCCGGGGTCGACCTGGTGAAGCTCGACGGCGCGGCCGACTTCCCGGAGGCGGTCGAGGCCGTGACCCGGGCGGGCATTCCGGTGTTCGCGCAGTTCGGGATCACGCCGCAGACCGCGCTCAAGTACGGGATCGAGTACTCGGCGGCCAGCGTCGCGCAGGTGCCCGACGGGATGCTCGACGAGCTGGTCGCCGAGGCCGAGCGGCTCGAATCGGCGGGTGCGGTGGCGCTCAACTTCACCAACTCCGGGCCGGTCGTCGGGCCGGCGGTGGTCGAGGCCGTGTCGATCCCGGTGCTCGGCGGGTTCGGCGGCGGGCCGTGGCTCGACGGGCGGATCCGCATGGCGACGGCGGCCATCGGCTACAACGCCGCGAACGTCGACAAAGAGCCCGACACGTATGCCAACGTCGCGCGGATCGTGTTCGACGCCCTGACCGACTGCGCCGCGGACATCCGCGGGGGCAGGCAGATCCGCGGGGGCATCAAGGTGCCCGGAACCGAAGCACAGAACTGAGGGGTACGAGCATGCCCGTGGTCGTGCTGGACGGGATCGCCACGCGGTACGAGACCGTCGGCGACGGGCCGCCGCTGCTGATGTTCAGCCCCGGCGGCTTCGATTCCGGTTTGGACAACTGGACGAGCTTCGGGCGCTACCGTGAACTCGGTTTCCTCGACGCGTTCGCACCGGAGTACACCTGCGTCGTTTTCGACCGGCGCGAGTCGGGGCGCTCGGGTGGCCGGATCGAGCGGCTGGAGTGGCCGGTCTACGTGCGCCAGGCGCTCGCGCTGCTCGACCACCTCGGGATCGACGCGGCGCACACCATGGGCGGCTGCGTCGGCTGCTCGACGGCGGCCGCGCTCGCCGTCGCGGCACCCGAGCGCGTGCGCAGCACGGTGTTGTTCTCACCGGCCGGCGGGCCGCGCTACCGGATGGCGCAGCACCGCCGGTTCGTGCAGCACCTCGCCTTCGTCGCCGAACACGGACTCCCGGCGGTCGTCGACCTGGCCCGCTCGACGAGCGCCGGCTTCAGCAAGGACCCGCGGGTGGGCCCGTGGGCCGCGGTCCTGCGCAGCGACGAGACTTTCGCGAAGGAGTACGCGGCCTTCGACCCGAAGCGGTACGACCTGCTCGCGACGGGTTCCGTGCGCGGCCTCTTCGACCGCGACACGGTTCCGGGGGTGGAGCCCGAGGATCTGATGACGTGTGACGTGCCCGCGTTGATCGTGCCGGGGCAGGACGCCTCGCACGCGCCGTCGGCCGCGCGCTACCTCCAGGAGTGCCTGCCGGTGCACGAGTACTGGGACGTGCCGGTCGACGAGCAGACAGCCGCGACCGCGCCCGCGCGGGTCCTCGAATTCCTGCGCGGGCACGACCGGTGACTCGGCTCGTCCTGCTGCGTCACGGCGAGAGCACCGCCAACGCGGGGGACCTGTTCGCCGGGCACCTCGACGTCCCGCTGACCTCGGCCGGCGTCGGCGAAGCGCGTGCTGCCGCGGAAGGCCTGGCCGGCTGGGTGCCGGACGTCGTGTACTCCTCGCCCCTGGCCCGGGCCGCCGACACCGCCGCGATCGTGCGGAGCGTGCTCGCGCCGACCGTCGCCACGGTGTACCACCCCGCGCTGGTCGAGCGGCACTACGGTGTCCTGCAAGGGATCGGGCGGGCCGAGGCGCGAGCACGGTTCGGTGCCGAAGCGGTCGCGTGCTGGCGGCGGTCGCCGGATGGCGTGCCGCCGGGCGGCGAAAGCCTGGAGATGCTGCACGAGCGGCTGCGGCCGTATTGGCTCGAAGAGTTGTTGCCGTTGCTGGAATCGGGCCGCTCGGTGCTCGTGGTCGCGCACGGCAACTCCCTGCGCATGCTGCTGGCCCACGTGAGCGGGCTGGACCTGCGGGAGGCGATCGGCGCCGAGGTGCCGACCGCCGTCCCGCTCCGGCCGGAGCTCAGGCTTCCAGCGCGCTGATCTGGTCGATCCGGTCCTGGTGCCGCCCGCCCTTGAACGGGGTCGAGAGCCAGAGTTCGAGCAGTCGTTCGGCTTCGTCGTCCGAGATGACCTTGGTGCCGATCACGAGCATGTTGGCGTTGTTGTTGCCGCGCGAGATCTCCACCATGAACGGGGTGTGCCCGAGCCCCGCGCGGATGCCGCGGATCTTGTTGCAGGCGATGACCTCACCCTGGCCGCTGCCACCGAGCACGAGGCCGGCGTCCGCGCGGCCGTCGGAGACCCGCCGGCTCACGTCGGCGCACAGCGGCGGGTAGTCGACGGTGTCCGTGGCGCTGTGCGAGCCGCGGTCGTCCACCTCGTGACCGTGGGCGGTGAGCCAGGTCGTGAGGCGCTGCTTGAGGTTCACGCCGTGGTGGTCGGCGGCGATCGCGATCCGCACGGCTCAGCCCACCAGGTCGCGGGTCGCGGGCGCGAACATCGAGTCGACGTCCACCGGTTTCGTCAGGATGTGTTGTGCCGCCGCCTGTTCGGCGAGCAGCTCGAGGATCGCGCGGTTGGGTTCGATGCCGTACGGGAGCGGGTCGGTGCCCGTCTCGGCCATGACCCGGGCGTACAGCCGGTCGTCGGCGGTCCCGACGACCCCCGTGCGCAACTGCTCGACGTAGCGCCGCTTCGACTCGGCGAAGGCGTCGAACACGGCCTTCGCGACGCCCGGGTGTGCGTCGAGCACCTCGTCCTTGACGACAACGAGGTGGTTGATCGGGTAGAACCCGCGTTCGCGCAACGCCGTGAACCCGGCTTCGTCGGGATCGGCGATCAGCGGGACGACGTCGGGGGAGTCCACTCCCGTGTTGACGACCGCGTCGAGTTCCCCGGCCAGCAGCATTTTGTCGAGCTTCTCGCCCGGCCCGGCCGGCTCGACGTTCGCGGGCGGGCGGTAGGACTCCACGTGCTCGTCACCGCTGAGGACCCAGGTCACCGAGTCCAGGTCGAGGCCGTGTTCCAGCGCCAGGATCGCGCGTGCCCACACGCCGGTGGTGACCGTGTACCCGCGGTTCACGCCGACGCGTTTCCCCGTCAGATCCCGGGGTTCGGTGATACCGGAGTCCTTCCGCACGAGGATGGTGCCGTGGTGGAACCCGCGGACCAGGAAGACGGGCAGGGCGGTGAAGCGCACGCCGTGCTCGCGCGCGGTGAGGTAGGTCGTGAGCGCCATCTCGCAGACGTCGTAGGCGAGCTCGCGGACCATCCGCCGGAACCCGTGCACGAGGACCGGTTCTTCCTTGAACGCCAAGGGGAAACCTGCGGGGACGACCTCGCCGTCCTTCAGTGCGCGGTTGTTGCCCTGGGTACGCGTCACGGTCAGCAGGTGCTCGGCCATGCGGCTCCTCGCTTCGTCATGGTGGACTACCTCGCCGATGGTATATTGGGCTGTCCATTCTGCCAACGAGGGAGATTCGATGGTCCAGACTGTGCAGGCGGCCGTCCGCGTCGCGGCGGGTACGACGGAGATGCAGGAGTTCGAGCTTCCGTCGATCGACGAGGATTCCGCCCTGTTGCAGGTGGAGGTCGCGGGGATCTGCGGGACGGACGTGAAGATGTATGCCAGCCCGCCCGTGGTGATCCAGGGCCGGGTGATCATGGGCCACGAGAACGTCGGGGTCATCGCGCAGGCCGGGTCGCGCTTCAAGCAGCGCCACGGGTTGTCCGAGGGCGACCGGGTGTTCGTGGAGCACTACGTCGGCTGCTTCAACTGCGAATGGTGCCGCCTCGGTGAGTACCGGCACTGCGAGGCGACGGACTGGCGGACCAACCCGGACGGCCGGCGGTTCGGGTACACGTCCGCGGAAAACCCGGGCACGCTGTGGGGCGGGTTCAGCGAATACATGTACCTGCCGTGGAACTCGGTGCTGCACAGGATTCCCGACACGGTCACGCCGGAACTCGCCGGCATGGTCATGCCGCTCTCCAACGGCATCGAGTGGGCGCTGCTCACGGCCGGGGTCGGGTACGCCGACACCGTGCTGATCCAGGGCCCGGGCCAGCAGGGTCTCGCGCAGCTGGTCGCGGCCAAGACCGCCGGCGCCGCCCAGATCCTGGTCTCCGGGACCACGCGCGACAAGCACCGCTTCGACCTGGCCAAGGAGCTCGGCGCCGACGAGGTCATCGACGTGCTCACCGAAGACCCGCGCGAGAAGGTCATGGACCTCACCGGCGGCCGAGGCGTCGATTTCGTGCTCGACTGCACCTCGCGCGCGGGCACGGCGCCGGTGCTGCTCGGTGTCGACGTGCTCAAGCGCCGCGAAGGCACGCTGCTCATCCAGGGGGAGCTGGCCGCGTTTCCGGATTTCCCGGTCAAGAAGGTCACCGAGAAGGCGATCACGATCAAGTCCGCGCGCGGGCACTCGTTCCGCGCCTGCGAGCTCGCCGTCGACCAGCTCGCCTCGCGCCGCTTCCCGCTGGAGAAGCTCGCGACCCACCGCTACGGCATCGACCAGGTCGATCACGCCATCCGCGTGCTCGCCGGCGAGACCGACGAGGACGCGATCCACATCTCCCTGATGCCGTCGCTGGTCGGCCGGACCGGTGGGGCGGTCGTGCGATGAGCGGGATCGTCGTCACCAACCCGCCCCGGACCGGCCCGGAGACCCGCGACGGCCTGGGCCGGTTCGGGGTCGCCACGATTCACGAAGCGCAGGGCCGCACCGGCTTGATGACGTCGTCGCTGAACCCGATCTACCCGGGTGCGCACGTGGCCGGCACCGCGGTGACGGTGAGCGTGGCTCCGTGCGACAACTGGATGATCCACGTGGCCGTGGAGCAGTGCCGGCCCGGCGACGTGGTGGTCGTGGCGCCGACCTCGCCGTCGGACGCGGGGTACTTCGGGGAGCTGCTGGCGACCTCGCTCAAGGCGCGCGGGGTGCGCGGCCTGGTCATCGACGCCGGCTGCCGCGACATCGCCGAGCTGCGCGAGCTGTCGTTCCCCGTGTGGTCGCGCGCCGTGTCGGCCGAGGGCACGGTCAAGGAGACGCTCGGCTCGGTGAACACCCCGGTCGTCTGCGGTGGCCGCCTCGTCGAGCCGGGTGACGTGATCGTCGCCGACGACGACGGCGTGGTGGTCGTGCGCCGCGCCGACGCAGCCGACGTCCTCGCGGCTTCCGTTGCCCGCGAGGAAAAAGAGGCCAGGCTGCGGGCGCGCTACGCGGCGGGCGAGCTGGGTCTCGACGTCAACTCGATGCGCGAGCGCCTGGCGCGCAAGGGTTTGCGGTACGTGGAGCACGACGAGTACCTCAAGGAGGTGCGCGCGAAGTGATCATCGACATCCACGGCCACTACACGACCGCACCACCCGCGTTGAAACAGTTCCGCGACGCCCAGCTGGCCGGCGGGCGGCCGACACTGGCGCCGGTGAGCGACGACGAGCTGCGCGCGAGCGTCGAAGGCAACCAGCTGCGGGTGCTGCGCGACCGCGGCGGCGACCTGATGCTGTTCTCTCCCAAGGCCTCCGGCATGGAACACCACGTCGAGGACGCCGGTGTCGCGGACGCCTGGGCGCGGGCGTCCAACGACCTCGTGCACCGCGTCGCCGAGCTCTACCCCGAGCACTTCGCCCCGGTCGCGCAGCTGCCGCAGACCCCGGAGGGCAACACCGGCGGCGTCATCGGCGAGATTCGCCGCACCGTGGAAGAGCTCGGCTTCGTGGGCGTCAACCTCAACCCGGACCCGTCCGGCACCTGGGCGGGCAAACCGCTGACCGACGAGTCGTGGTTCCCGCTCTACGAGGTCCTGACCGAGCTCGACGTGCCCGCCATGGTGCACGTCTCGACGGCGTGCAACCCGAACTTCCACACCCTCGGCGCGCACTACCTCAACGCCGACACCAGCGTGTTCGTGCAGCTGCTGCAGTCGAAACTGTTCGACCGCTTTCCCGGTCTGCGCCTGGTGATCCCGCACGGCGGGGGAGCGGTGCCCTACCACTGGGGCCGCTACCGGGGCCTGGCGATGCGCAACGGCTGGCCCGACCCGGCCGAGCTGCTGCGCAACGTCTTCTTCGACACCTGCGTGTACCACCAGCCCGGCGTCGATCTCCTGCTGAAGGTGTTGCCCGCGCAGAACCTGCTCTTCGCCTCCGAGATGCTCGGCGCGGTCCGCGGCGCCGACCCGGAAACCGGCGTCGAATGGGACGACACCAAACAGTACGTCGACCGCGCCGGCCTGACCGCCGAGGACTCGGCGGCCGTGTACGAACACAACGCCCTCCGGGTCTACCCCGGGCTCGACCGGCGGCTCGCCGCCTCGGAAAGGTGATCCGATGAGCCGGCTGCACCTCACGTTCGCCTGTGGCGACTACGACCGCACGCGCGCCCTCGAGGACGGGTCGATCCGGCCCGACGGCATCGACCTGACGTACCTGCGGCTCCCGGTCGAGGAGACGTTCTTCCGCATGCTGCGCCACGGCGAGTTCGACGCGTCGGAGATGTCGCTCTCGACCTACGTCGCCTCGCTGGACCGCGACCCGGCGCCGTTCGTCGCGCTGCCGGTGTTCACCTCGCGGATGTTCCGCCACGGCGGCATCTTCGTGAACACCGCCGCGGGCATCGAGAAGCCGGCCGACCTCGTCGGCAAACGCGTCGGCACACCCGAGTTCCAGCTCACCGCCGGCGTCTGGATCCGCGGCATCCTCGCCGACGCGTACGCCGTGCCGCTCGACTCGGTCACCTACCTCACCGGTGGCCAGGAAACGCCGGGGCGGATCGAGAAGGGCGCCGTCTCGACCCGCTTCGACGTCCAGTCGATCCCGGCCGGGCGGACCCTGGCGGACATGCTCGCCACCGGCGAGATCGACGCCTTGCAGAGCCCGCGGATCCCGAGCTCGTACGGCACCGGCGACGGCCGGGTCGCCCGCCTGTTCCCCGACACCGTCGCGGCCGAGAAGCAGTACTACGCGGACACCGGGATCTTCCCGATCATGCATGTGGTCGCCCTGCGCCGCGAGGTCTACGAGCGGCACCCGTGGGTCGCGCAGTCGCTGACGAAAGCGCTCACCGTGGCCAAGAACGAGGCGTACGCCCGGATCTACGACGCCTCGGCCCTGCGGTTCATGGAGCCGTGGCTGAACCAGCACCTGGAGGACGCGCGGAGCCTGCTCGGCCCCGACTACTGGTCCTACGGGCTCGAGGCCAACCGGCACGTGCTCGACGTGTTCCTGCGCTACCACCACGAACAGGGGCTCTCCTCGCGCCTGCGCTCCGCGGAGGAACTGTTCGCGCCGGAGTCCACGGAGTCCTTCGTCATCTGAGGAGGCTCACGCCGCGCGCAGGAGTTCCTTCAGCGCCACCTCGGTGTCGGCCGCGACGTCCGGCGGGACGGTGCGGCCGGCTTCGAGGAGCTTGCGCACGGCCATGTAGTCGCGGGGCGCGTTCACGGCGTCGATCGCGACGAGGCGGCCGGCGCGGTAGTAGAAGAGCGAGAACCGTTCGCTGCCGGGATCGCCGCGCAGCACGGTTTCGTCGTAGCCGCTGTTGATCCCGGCGATCTGGAGCTTCAGATCGGCCTGGTCGGACCAGAACCACGGGACGCCGGTTGCGGGCGCGGCCAGGCCGAGCAGGCTCGCGGCCGCCGTCTTGGCCTGCGCGATGGCGTTGGGGACGGACTCGAGCCGGAGGGTGCCGTGGTCGGGGTGCGCGAGGATCGTGCAGTCGCCGGCGGCGACCACGCTGGGGATGCTGGTCCGGGCAGACTCGTCGACGACGATCCCGCCGGCGCACGCGAGGCCGAGCCGCTCCGCGAGCTCGGTGTGGGGCACCAGGCCGATCCCGACGACCACCACGTCGGCGGCCAGGGTGCGGCCGTCGGTGAGCCCGACGCCGGTCACCCGGTCGCGGCCGAGGAGCTCGGTCACCCCGGTCGACAGCACGACTTCCGTGCCGCGCCGCCGGTGCGCGGCCAGGTAGAAGCCCGACATCTGCGGTGCGACGGCGCGGGCGAGCAGCCGGTCCGCGGCTTCGACCACAGTCACGTTCTTGCCGGCGGCGGTGGCGGCCGCCGCGGCCTCGAGCCCCACGAAACCCCCGCCCACGACGACCACCTCGCGAGCCGCCGCGAGCTCGTGCCGCAGCGCCGTCGCGTCGTCGACGTCACGCAGGTAGTGGACGCCGGCGAGCTCGCTCCCAGGGATCCGGAGGCGGCGTGGGGTGCCGCCGGTGGTCAGGGCGAGCCGTTCGAACTCCACCGTCCGCCCCGACCGCGTGACCGCGAAGCCACTGCCGAGGATGGGCTCGGTGACGGTGATCTCCTCGATCCACTCCCCGCGGACGAGGTCGATCCGCTCGGCGTCGTAGAAGTCCCGGCCCCGCAGGGCCAGCCGCTCCTCGGGCAGCTCCCCCTTGAGGAACGCCTTGGACAGCGGCGGGCGCTGGTAGGGCAGCCTAGTTTCCCCGCCCAGCAACGTGATCGGTCCCGACGCGCCGAGCTTGCGCAGCGACGTGGCCAGCTCCACGCCCGCCTGGCTCGCGCCCACCACCAGGGTGCCGCTTCCCTTCACCGCCATGCCTTCACCACCCAGACACTCTGTCGGCCGTAACGTTCCCTCGAACGCTGCCGTTGGCTAGTCCATTAGACCTTAGCGGAAGACGGCGTCGGGTGCGAGAGGTGTTCGCGAGGGTGCTGCGGGCCTGCCCGGCCCTACTGCCCGGTGCTACTCCGCCTCGTGTGACACGCGCTGCGCGGTCCGGGCGATGTGCTCGCTCATGACCCGCTGCGCCGCGGCGAGGTCGCGGGCGCGGATGGCGTCGGCGAGCTCCCGGTGTTCGCCGACCCCGCGCGCGCCCATGATCGGGGCCTGTTCCCGGGCTTCCCGCAGGGACATCAGGAGCGGGCCGTGGAAACTCTGGATCAGCATCGTCAAGGCGGTGTTGTGGGCGCACTCGGCCAGCCGGATGTGGAAGCGCGCCGAGATGTCCACTGTGTACACGCCCTCGTCGACGGCGGCCTGGCCTTCCTCGACGAGCTTGAACAACGCGTCGATGTCCTCGTCGGTCGCGCGCTCCACGATCAGGGGCAGCGCGCCGATCTCGACGATCTTGCGGGCCTCGGTCACCTCGCCGGCGGTGAGCACGGACATCGAGAGCAGGTCGGCCAGGCCCTCGCCGACCCGGTCCGTGCTGGGCGCGGTGAGGAAGGCTCCGCCGTGGGCGCCGACCCGGATGGTGACGAGCCCGGTGGCCTCCAGCACGCGCAGGGCCTCGCGCACGGTGACGCGGCTCACGCCGAAGCGCTGGCACAGGTCGCGCTCGCTCGGCAGCCGGTCGCCCGGGGCGAGGGAGCCGTCGCGGATCAGGACCTTGATCTGATCCACGATGACCTGGGACACCCGCGACGTGCTCACCCGGCTGAAGAGGTCGTCCTTTTCGCCGCGCCCTTGTGCAGCCATGTCTCCACCTCGTCGTTGTCGATGCCGGAAATGCACCGTAGTTTAACAGTCAATGGTCTGACCTTACGGCACTAGGCCTGGTCAGAGGGGACGGTCGTGTTCCGGTCGGTCACGACCTGGTCAGAAAACTCAGTTGGACCATTGCTTTGGACTGACAATTAGTCCTACGCTCCCTGCCATGCTGAGCCGAGACAAGCCGGCACTGTCCAGAACGGCAGGCCGTGATGCTGCGCACATCGATGTGGGAGCCACGGGCGGGATCGCACACCTCGAGGCCCGAGGTGTCTCGATCGACTACGCCAAGCCTGGGTCGAAAGAGGTGACGACCGCCGTCGAGCAGTGTGACCTGACGTTGGCGCGGGGCGACTTCGTCTGCCTCGTCGGGCCGTCCGGCTGCGGCAAGACCACGTTGCTCAACGCGGTCGCGGGTTTCGTCTCGCTCGCCGACGGTGATCTGGAGCTCGACGGCCGGCCGATCCCCGGCCCGGGGCCCGACCGCGCGATGGTGTTCCAGCACGCCAACCTGCTGCCGTGGCGGACCGTGCAGGCGAACGTCAGCTACGGCCTCGAGCTCACGAAAAAGGTCACGAAGCCCGCGGCCAAGCAGCGCGCCGACGAGCTGCTGGAGCTGGTCGGGCTGGCCGGCGTGGGACAGCAGTACCCCGCACAGCTCTCCGGCGGCATGCAGGCCCGGGTCAACCTCGCCCGTGCGCTCGCGGTCGAGCCGGAGATCCTCCTGCTCGACGAGCCGTTCGCCGCGATCGACGCGCAGACCCGTGAGGTGCTGCAGGTCGAGCTGCTCAGGGTGTGCGCCGCGCGTGACGTGACGGCCTTGTTCGTCACCCACGACATCACCGAAGCGGCGTTCCTCGCGGACCGGGTGTGCGTGTTCAGCCCGCGGCCCGGCCGCATCGTCAAGGAGATCACGGTGCCCTGGGCCCGCCCGCGGTCGCACGAGATCCGGCGGACGCGGGAGTTCTCCCAGCTGCGCGACGAGATCGCCGACGTGCTCTACGGGGCCAAGACCGGCGACGCGGAAGGAGCCCGATGAGCGTCACCTCTTCGTCCAGGCCGGCCTCGCCGATCGAGTCCCGGCCGGCGCGCCGCAACCCGCGCGCGGGCCAGGCGGTCCGCCGGCGGCTTCCGTCGTGGCTCGGCGAGCAGCGCCTGTTCGGCATCGGCGCCGTCGTGGTCGTGCTGATCGCGTGGGAGGTCGTGGCGCTGCTGCGGATCCAGCCGCAGCTGATCCTGCCCGGGCCGGTCGACGTGATCAACGCCTTCGCCGCGATGATCCAGGGCGGCCAGATCTGGATCGACCTGTGGACCAGCGCCCAGGAACTGCTCGCCGGCCTCGCGCTGGCGGCGGTGATCGGGCTGCCGGTGGGGCTGCTGATCGGCTGGTACAAGCGCATCGCCTGGGCGCTCAACCCCTTCGTGAACTTCCTCTACGCCACACCGCGCATCGCGCTGACGCCGCTGCTGATCATCTGGCTCGGCATCGGCAGCTCCTCGAAGATCGCGATCGTCTTCCTGATGGCGCTGTTCCCGGTGCTCATCAACACCGCCCAGGGCGTGCAGTCGCTCGAACAGGGAACCGTCCGCGTGGCGCGGTGTTTCGGGGCGAGCGACCTCCAGCTCTTCCGCACCGTGGCCCTGCCCGGCACCGTCCCCTTCATCGCCAGCGGCATGCGGCTCGCGGTGGGCCAGGCGCTGATCGGTGTCTTCGTGGCCGAGCTCAGCGGCGCGCAGCACGGTGTGGGCATGACGATGAACACCGCCGGCCAGCAGTTCCAGACCGCCACGGTCTTCGCCGGCCTGTTCATCTTCGCCGCGGCCGGGGTGATTCTCACGGCGCTGCTGCGCCGGGTGGAGAACCACTACGCGGCGTGGCGCCTGAGCAACGACTGACGTTTCCGTCCCCGCCCATTCCCAGAAGGACAGAACAATGAAGTTCAAGTCTGGCGCCTTCGGCGTCGCCCTTTCCGCGGCGCTCGCGATGTCGGCGCTCACCGCCTGCGGTGGTTCGTCGGACGCCGGAGCCGGTGGTCCCATCACGGTCAGCTACAGCGAAGAGGTCGCCGACGAGCTGCCCCTGTGGATCGCTTCGGAGGCCGGTTACTTCAAGGAGCAAGGGCTCGACGTCAAGCTCATCAAGCTCGACAGCAACCAGGGGTACCCGGCGCTGATCTCCGGTCAGACGCAGCTCGCCTCGATGGGCGGGTCGCAGATCGTGGCCGGCACCGCGGCCGGCGGTGACGTGAAGGTGCTGGCCGCGCTCACGCCGGTGCTGCCGTACCAGATCTACGCGGACGTGCCGACCGCCGCGCAGCTGCGGGGCAAGAAGATCGGCTACACCACGAAGAGCGGCTCGCAGTACATCGGCACCCTGCAGGCGCTGAAGAAGCTCGGCATCAACCCGACCGACGTGAACCTCGTGCCGCTCGGCTCGGTCACGAACGTCAACAACGCGCTGCTGGCCAAGACCATCGACGCCTCCGCCACGCACCCGCCGGCCAGCCTGAAGTTCTCCGACGCCGGGCTGCACATGGTGATCGACATGGCCAAGGAGAAGATCCCCAACATCAACGTGGGCATCTCCAGCACGTCGGAGTACCTCAAGGACCACCCGGACGTCATCGGGAAGTTCATGGTCGGCCTCAAGAAGGGGTTCGACCGCGAGCGCACCGACGAGGCGTACTCGACGAAGATCCTGGGCGCCCACCTCGGGGTGACCGACCAGCGGGCGCTCGACGCGACCTGGAAGTACTACGCGGGTGAGGTCCTCACCGACCCGCCGGTGGCGACGGTGGACCAGCTCAAGTCGTCCCAGCAGTCGCTGGAGGGCTCGGTGAACGGGGTCGACAAGGTCGATCTGGCGTCACTCATCGACTCGTCCTTTGTGGACAAGGCCTTCGCCAAGTAGGTCACGGGGAAACGCGCGGTGCCGGGTCGTTCGCCGACCCGGCACCGCGCGTTCGCCGGGTTATCTCAGCCCTCGAGCTGCGTCGCCTGGCGCAGGTCGTCGGCGGTGAGCAGGTTCGGGTCGAGCGCGACCTCGGTGCGCACGGTCAGCGCCGCGAGGATCGACTTGCGCACCCGCCGGCCGTCGAGACCGCGCAGGCCCTTGGCCAGCTCCGCGCGCAGATCGGTGTCACGCGCCAGCGGCAGGAGATCGGTCCACTGCTCGGCCAGCTCGGTCAGCGAGGACGCCACGATCTGCTCGATGACCTCGTCGTCGGGCAGCGTGGTGCTCATGACCAGGTCGGCCCGCGACAGCACGGCTTCGTCGACCGCGTCGACGAAGTTGGTCGTGGCCACGAGCACCAGGTGCGGGCACTGGGCACGCAGCTGGTCGAGCCCGGAGAGCACCGCGTCCGTCGCGCGGTGGACGTCGACCGGGTTCGTCTCGAATGAAGCCGAGCTGCGGCGCACGGCGAGTGCTTCGACCTCGTCGATCAGCACGATGGTGTGCGGCCGCCGTGCGGCGAGCTCCGGCAGGGTGTCGAGGAACAGCCGCGAGACCGCGCGCTGGCTCTCCCCGAGCATGTCGCTCGGGAACGCGTGCGGGTCGACCTCCACCAGCGTCGTGGCGCCGCGCGGGGCCATCTTCCGCGCGGCGGCCTGCGCGAGCCCCTGCGCGAGGGTCGTCTTGCCCGTTCCCGGGGGCCCGGCCAGCACGATCAGGCCGTGCGGTGCACCGGAGAGCCCGCTCAGCAGCTTGCCCTGCCGCAGCACGAGCAGCGCGGTGCCGAGGAGCCGTTCCTTGGTGCCCGCGGGCACGATCATCGAGTCCCACGGGCCGTCGTGGTGGTCCGAGGGGAGCGCGTGCAGGCCGATGACCCCGGGCGGGAGCGTCCGCTCGCTCACGGCCAGGACGGCCGGTCGAGGGCGGGCCACACGACGGTGTTGACGTCGCCGGCCTGGGCGTCGCGGATGTGGTCCGGCGGCTCCTCGAAGAGCACGGCCGGGTCCATCAGCGCGCGCATCGTCTCGAGCAGGCTGTCGAACATGTGGATGCGCACGACCCGCGCCGTGTTCTCCTTGGAGTCGTTGAAGTGCTGGTGCCACAGGAAGTGGTCGACCACGATCAGGTCGCCCTTTTTCCACGGGTGGTTCTCGCCGCCCTCGGGCTCGGTGCCGAGGTAGGAGTGGCCCTCGCCTTCGAGCACGTACAGCCACGCCTCGCCGGCGTGGCGGTGCATCGACTGCTGCCGGCCCTGGCCGATCTCGAACATCGCCATCGTGATGCCGGAGGCCTGGTAGCCGATGGCGCGGTCGAGCAGGAACGTGGTGCGGGTACCGCGCGGGGTGTTGAGCATTTCCAGCTCGTCCCAGTCGGTGTGCAGCCGGCCGCTGCGGCGCTTCTGCTGCTCCTTGCCGAGGCGGCGCAGGCGGCGCGCGTAGGCGTCGTCCCCCTGCGCGTCGGGCGAGCTGAACTCGGGGCGGCCGGGGAGGTTCTCGACCGGTTCGTGCCCGCGGTCGTCGAGGATCGACATGCCCATGGTGGCGAGCAGCGGTTCGCTGGAGAAGGTGAGGTAGCGGAACGTCTCGTCGCCGTCGTTGCCCGAGCGGTGCCACGCCCACGCGGGGATGTGGGCCGAGTCGCCGGGAGCCACGGTCACGCGCTCGCCGTCGATCTCGATCCAGCCCCGGCCACCGACGCCGAGCACCATGGCGTCCCAGGAGTGGCGGTGGATCGTGGTCACGACACCGTGGTCGACCTCGTGCACGAGGGCGTCGATCGAGCGGGTCGGGTTGTCGCCGTCCTCGCCCATGTACACGCCGGTGCGCATGCCCCGCGCGGTCTGCGCGAGCTTGACGTCCTCACCGCGGATGACCGTGCGGTGGTTGTCGCGCCAGTCCTCCAGGAACTTCGCCCGCCGGGCCTTCTGCTGGTGGTAGTGCGTGGTCTTCGTCGTGGTCTTCGTCGACACCGAGCCTCCTGATTGGCAGGACCATTTTACCTTTGGCATTGTGGTCCGCCGGGCTTGCCGGGGCAAGCGTGGACTTTTGGTCATACCATCAGGCATTATGGCGACATGAAGGTCGCCGAGGTCCTGCGCAACCGCGACTTCGACTTCTACTGGGGTGGCGTGATCCTCTCCCAGATCGGCAGCCGGGGAACGATCGCGGCCAACCTCTACCAGGTCTACGAGCTCTCCGGCTCCGTGGCGCAGACCGGGCTGGTGGGTGCCGCCCAGGTCGTGGCGCTGGTGGTCTTGAGCCCGCTCGCCGGTGTCTACGCCGACCGGGTCGACCGGCGCAAGCTCCTGCAGTGGTCGCAGGCGGTGGCCCTGGTCGTGGCGGTCGCGCTCGCGGCCACGAGCTTCGCCGGCCACGCCGACGTCGTGCAGGTGGTCGGCTCGGTCGTGCTCACGACCGCGGCAGCCAGTTTCGACCAGCCCGCCCGCCAGGCCCTGATCCCGGCCCTGGTCCCGCGCGCGCAGCTACCGCAGGCGTTCGCGCTGCTCAACCCGTCCCGGGAGCTCGCCGTACTGCTGGGCCCGGCGCTGTCCGGGGTGCTCATCGCCGTGAGCGGCCCGGGGCTGATGTACGCCGTCGACGCGGTGACCTACCTGCTGCTGATGATCACGCTGGCGCTGCTGCGGATCCCGCACCTGCCGGGTTCGGGTGAGCACATCACGCTGCGGGAGCAGTTCGTGGAGGGCGTGCGGTTCGTGCTGGGGCGGCGGATCGTGTGGCAGATGGTGCTGCTCGACCTGGTGGCGACCGTCTTCGCGGCGTACCGGGTGCTCCTGCCCACACTGGCGATCGACCGGTTCCACCTGGGCGCCACGGCATACGGGCTGCTCTCGTCGGCGCCGTCGGCGGGCGCGCTCGTGGCGACCTACACGGTCTTCCGGGTGGTCGCCCGCAGCAAGCGGCTCGGCAAGGTGCTGCTCGGTTCGACGATCGCCTACGGCCTGAGCGCGGTCCTGCTCGCCTGGGCCGGCGGGCTCGTGGTCGCGCTGGTCGCCTGCCTGCTGCTCGGCGCGTTCGACGCGATGGCCACGACGATCCGGCAGGCGGCGGTGCAGTTGGAGACACCCGACGCGTTGCGCGGCCGCGTTTCCGCGATCTACCAGATGGCCTCGCGTGGCGGCCCCGCGTTGGGCGACACCGTGATCGGTGCCGTCGCGGCGGCGGCCGGTCCCGTGCTCGCGCTGATGATCGGGGGACTCGCCACCGCCGCCTTCGCCGTCGGCCACTTCGGCCGGGCGAACCCGGTGCGCAAGTACGCGGCGGCGCGGGCGGAGGAACCGGGCGCGGGCGTGACCCCGGCCGCCGGGTGAAGTGTGACGACTTCGCACTGAATGCCACATTCCGGTAGTGCGGAACCCCTGCTCGTGGTCTGATGACCTCCGCGAACGCGGCGGGGGAAGGATACGGGCGGGGATGAGCGACACCTGGCGGGTGCCCGGGTTCACCGAGGTGGACGTGCTGGGCAGCGGCGGCTTCGGGCAGGTCGTGCTGGCCAAGCACGAGGGCTCCGGACAGATGGCGGCGATCAAGTACCTGCGTGCGGAGTACCTGGCCGACGCCCAGGTCGCGGACGGGTTCCGGCGTGAGGCCTGGCTGCTGGCCGGGGTGCGCAGCGCCCACGTGGTCCGGCTCTTCGAGTTCGTGGAGACGCCCGAGGGTGCCGCGCTGGTCATGGAGGCCGTGCCCGGGGTGTCGCTGCGCGCGTTGCTGGCGGCGGAGAAGGTGCTCGCGCCGGAGTCGGCGCTGGCCGTGCTGAAGGGCTCGCTGCTGGGTCTCGCCGACGCCCACGCGGCCGGGGTGGTGCACCGGGACTACAAGCCGGGCAACGTACTGGTGTCGCGGGAAGGCGAGTCGAAGCTCGTCGACTTCGGACTGGCCACTTTGGACGGCCACAATGGCCTGTCGGCCGGCTCGCCGTCGTACATGGCACCGGAGCAGTGGTCCGGGCAGCCGGGGATGCCCGCGACCGACGTGTACGCGGCCACGTGCGTGTTCTACCAGTGCGTGACCGGCGAAGTGCCGTTCCGGGCAGACACCACCGACGGGTTGCGGGCGCTGCACCAGACGGCGCCGGTGCCGCTGGAGGCCGTGCCCGAGGCGCTGCGGGCCTTGATCACGCGGGGCATGGCGAAGGACCCGGCGTGGCGCCCCGTCCGGGCGGACGCGTTCGTCGCGGAGCTGGAAACCGTCGCTCGCAAGGCTTACGGGAAGAACTGGGAGAAGCGGGGCTGGAAGCGGCTGGCCGCGTCGGCCGCCGCGCTGACGGCGTTGACTCCGCTGGCGCTGCTGGCCACCGCCGGCACCGCCGCCGCACCCGCCGCGGCCGGTGTGGGTGCCGGCGCCGTGGCGGGCGGTGTGGGCGGCGGGGTGCCGGCCACGGGCACCGGGATGGGCGCGACCGCCGTGATCGCCGGCAAGATCGCCGCCGCGGTCCTGGTCGTCGGTGCACTGGTCGCCGGGGGAGTGGCGATCTTCAGCAGTCACGACGACCCACCCGCGGCGGCCGCGCTGACCGTCGCCATGCAGACCACGTCGGGGCGCGACCAGGCGCTGCCGGTCACCTACGACCTCCAGTTCCCGCAGGTGTCCGGCGGCCCGGATCCCGCGGTCCGGCAACGGATCAACGACGCGTTGCGCGCACCGGTCGACCAGCGGCTGAAGCAGATCCGCGACGGCGTGGCCGGCTACCGCGACCTGTTCTCCGAGCGCGGCGACACGGCCGCGGCCCACACGACGGCCCAGATCCTGCTCCGGACACCGAGCCTGCTTTCCGTGCGGTACCAGCACGACCTCGACTCGGCCGTGCTGTCGCACCCGACCTGGCGCTTCCCCGTGACGATCACCGTCGACCTCGGCACGGGGCAGACGCTCGGCCCCCGCGACGTGTTCCGGCCCGAAATCCTGACCGCCGCCGGGATGCGGACGCTGACCCAGCGGATCGAACCGCACACGAAAGACGGGTTCCGGACCGTGCCGGGGGTCGACGGCCCCGGCCGCAAGGTCACGATCGACGCCGCGGACCGGCCCGGCGGCGGCGACCACGTGCCGGGCACCGACTTCGGGTTCACCGGGACCGGGGTCCAGTTCGAGATCCTGTGGGAGGAACTCGGCGCCTCCACCGCGGACGGACACGAGACCGTGGTCGTGCCCTACGGCGAACTCGGCGACCTGCTGTCACCGAAGCTGCTGACGATGCTCGGCAAGCCGGCCGCGGCCTCTTCGCCGCCGCCCTCGCCCTCGGTGTCCGCGACTTCCTCGGCGCCCTCGACGGGCCGGTCCCCGGACGGGCCCACGTACACGAACCCGCGGTTCGGGTTCACCACGCTGATCTCCGAGGGCTACCTCGCGACTCCGTACTCGCCACCGAACGGCGACGGGATGACGTTCACCAACCACGACGTCGACGCGACGCTCACGGTGTGGGGCGCCAACTCGACTCAGACCGCGGCGCAGGCGCTGGCCGCGGCGGTCGCCGAGGTCCGAGCCGGGGGCGGGCGGGTGACCTACCAGAAGGACGAAGGCGACCACTACTCGGTTTCCGGCTTCGAGGCCGACGGCAAGATCTTCTACGAACGCGGGTTCACGGGAGCCGCGTCGATGGCCGCGCTGCGCTGGGTCTACCCGAGTGAGTACAAGACCCAGTTCGACGGGCTCGTCAACGAGACACTGGAGGATTTCCAGCCCGGCGACCTGTCCCGGCCGCACTGACCGCGGTCGAGCGCCGGGCCGTGACGTACAGGCGGGCGAGCGCCAGCGGCAGGTCCCGGGGATCGCTGATCACGTGGTACTCGTCCGCGTCGCATATCGTCCGCAGGTAGTCGCCGCCGGCCGGGTCGACGGTGATGAGGTACGGCCGCACGCCGGCGCGCCGGGCTTCGGCGAGCGCGCGAGTGGTGTCGGCCAGCGCGTAGTCGAGCACGGCGTCCTCGCCGTACTGCTGCCCGTAGTCGAGGTCGAAGGGCCGGCCGTCGGACAGCAGCACGAGCAGTTTCGCCTGCGCGTCGTGCGCGGCGAGGCGGCGGGTGAGGTGGCGGATGGCCGGGCCCATGCGGGTGGTGTGCTGCGGCACGAGGCCGGTGAGCCGACGCAGGGTCGCCGGCGTGCGCGGCTCGTCGAGGGACTTCACGACCGAGAGCACCACGTCCTCGCGGCCCGTGCCGGAGAATCCGTAGACGCCGTAGCTGTCGCCGACGCGCTCCACCGCTTCGAGCAGCAACGCGACCGATTCCCGCTCCAGGTCGAGGATCCGGCGGACCCCGTCGTCGCGTTCGGGCAGGCGTTCGGCCGTCGACGAGCTGAGGTCCAGCGCGAACGCGACGGCCACCTCGCGCGCCACCGGTTCGAGCGCGCTGTACACGGCTTCGCCGGGCGTTCGTCCGGTCCGCAGGTCGGCCATGGCCTCGACGCAGGCGTCGAGGTCGAGGTCGTCGCCGTGGCGCAGCCGGGTGCGCCGCCGGCGCCCGAGCGGCGCCATGCGCTCCAGCTGTGCGGTCAACGCGGGCAGGAGCGCGCGGTTGCGCCGCAGCGCGTCGGAGTGCCCGCGGCCGCTGCGCCCCGACCGGGGCCGCTTCTCCCGCACCAGGCACCAGTCGGCCAGGTACCGGCCCGCGCGGTGGTCCCACTCGGGGTAGGTGAACTCGTGCCGTCCGCTCGCCCGCAGCGGCCCGGTTTGCCCGTGGTGGTGCTCGTCCATGTCCGGCCCGTGGTCGTGCGGCAGGGGTTCCGGCGGCCGCTGCACCGCGGTGACGTCGACCTGCCCGCTCTCGGCTGCCAGCGAGCGTTCGGTGAACTCGTCGGCGGCTTCCGTCTCCTCGCCGGTCATCCGCAGGATCGCCTCGGTGAGCGGCGTGCCGGAAGCCGCCAGGCCGAGGTAGCGCGGACCGGGTACGTCCCGGTAGCGCACGGGCGCGAACCGGACATCGAACACCTCGTCGCCTTCGAGCCGGAACTCCTCACCCGGCAACGTGAATCCGTCGTCCACATCGGACCGGGTGAACTCGACCTCGTCGCACGGGCCCGCCGCCGGTTCGAGGTTCGGCAGCCCCGCCAGCACGCCGTAGCACCGGATCGTCGCCTCGGCCGTCGACTCCACAGTGGACCGCGGATCGGTCAGCACCCGGGCCACGGCGGCCATGCGGTCGAGGGCCGGATGCAGTGCCCTCGGCAGCCGCAGCGTAACGGCGCCAAGGCTCAGCCGGACCAGCGCCTCGGCCGCCGCCGAACGGGCCGGCAGCTCGGCGAGGTCCGGTCTGGTCGCCAGCTCGTCGCCGCGCACCCGCTCGTAGTCCGGCGCGAGACCGGGGAACAGGCGTTGGGCCGCGGTGTCCACGCGCAGGTCTTCGAGGGCGGTGAACACCTCGACCGCGAGCGCGGTCCGGCCGAACAGGCCGGCGAAGCGGTCGAGCCCGCCGTGCAACCCGGCCGGGCGCAGCCGCCGGAAGAACGGCTCCGGCCGGTCGAGGGCGAGCTCGAACGTGCCGAGCTCGTGGTGCAGCGCCCGGTGTGTCACCGCCACCTGGTACCACGACCGTCCGGAGTGGACGTGCGACGGGAGCCGCACGGTCGTCGCGGTGTCGGGCCGCTGGCGCCGTTCGGCGTCGTCGTCGTAGGGCACCAGCTCGCAGCCGCGGCCGCACAACGCGCGGTAGTACAGCGAGAGCGAGCCGGCCAGTTCGTCCAGGCGAGTGAGCACCGGCGCCGTCATGCCGCGAACACGGCGTGCGTCACCTGCCGGACGGCGTCCTGCACGTCCCGGTCGTCGCTGGTGGCCAGCACGAGCGCGACATCGCACGCGCGCCGCGGCGCCACCCCGCGGCCGATCAGCGTCCCGGCGTGGACGAGCAGCCGGGTGCTCGGGCCGGCGACGAGGTCGGCGGCGTCGAGGTGCCGGATCCGGGCGCCGAGCGCGGCCAGTGACTCGGCCACGTCCGCGGGCACACCCGCTTCGTGTGCGATGATCTCCGCTTCCAGGTCGGGGTCCGGGTAGCCGAACTCGATGGCCAGGAACCGCTGGCGGGTGCTCGGTTTGAGGTCCTTGCTCGTGGCCTGGTAGCCCGGGTTGTACGACACCACCAGCAGGAAGTCGGGGTGCGCCGCCACCGTGGTGCCGAGCCGTTCCAGGGGCAACGCGCGCCGGTGGTCGGTCAACGAGTGCAGCACGACGTTGGTGTCCTTGCGCGCCTCCACCACCTCGTCGAGGTAGCAGATCGCGCCCGTGCGCGCGGCCCGCGTCAACGGCCCGTCGAGCCACGTCGTGCCCTCGGCCGAGAGCAGGTACCGGCCGGTGAGGTCGGCGGCGGTGAGGTCGTCGTGGCAGGTGATCGTGACCAGCGGCTCGTCCGGCGGCGTGCCGGTGCGCTGTTTCGCGATCTCCCACGCCATGTACTCGACGAACCGGGTCTTGCCGCACCCGGTGGGGCCCTTGAGCAGCACCGGGATGCGCTGGTCGTAGGCCGCGCGGAAGAGGTCGACCTCGTCGCCGGTCGGCAGGTAGAACGGCGCGGTCACGCGAACTCCCCGCTCTGCTCGCGGCGGATCCACGACACCGGGTCGGGCGCGTAGTCCCGGTGGTAGTCGCCGGGGTAATTGATGCCCGGCACCGCGGGGATCCAGTCGTACTCCAGGTGGTGCGTACCGCCGAGGCTGCTGGCCAGGCGCACCACGCGCTCGGAGTCGAGTGCGGTGATCCGGCCCTTGTCGATCAGCTTGACCCACTCGCCGGTGCTGCGGCGGCGGATCTCGTAGGTGGCGAACAGGTTGTGCACGTGGGGGAAGTGCATCGTCGGCAGCTTGTTCTCCTTGGCGTAGGAGAGGAACGTCTGGTCCCAGTGCTCGGCGCCGAAGCCGAAGTGGATCACCCCGGCCTGCGCGCGCTCGGGCAGGTTCGTCCAGGAGTCGTTGTAGTTCCACAGGGTTTCGATCTGGCGGTAGCTCTTGGGGTTGGTGCCGATCGACGCGTCATTGAAGTACGCCCAGCCCGGGTAGGGGAATCCGGGGTAGTGCGTGTCCCGGTAGCGTTCCACGACCTCGCGCCACAGCTCGCCGTAGCGGCCGCCGCCCTCGATCTTCGTGATCATCCCCGACTCGATCGTCACCGACGCGTGCGGGAAGTACCCGGTGTGGTTGCTCGTGCCGCCGACCACGCCGTTGAGCGTCGGCATCAGCGTTTTCGCCTCGCGCAGGAAGGTGTCCGCGGGATGGCCGAAGCGGATGCCCTGGATCGTCGAGCCGAGGATGTGCCCCGAGATGTAGGCGCCCTTGGGCCACAGCTCGGCTTGCTGCGGTGTCACCAGCCAGCCGAGGTCCGTCCCTTCCGGACTCGTGATGCGGACCTCGGCGGCGTCGCGGAACGCGTCCACCACCATGAGGTCCACGGTCCGCCAGATCTCGTCCGGGATCCCGTTGGCGCGGGAGATGAAGTCCTCGTAGGTCGAGTACACCCAGTTGTTGCGGATCCGCTTGCCGGCGGCGCGCTTCCAGTGCGAGCGGCCGGCTTCGCCCGCGTAGACGCCGGTGTAGCCGGGGCGGTCGTCGAGGAAGCGCTTCAGCGCCGCCGCGGCGACGTTGAACTCGATGCCCTCCTCGATCATCGGCGGCAGCCGGTCGGTGATCTCCCGCCACCCCTCGGCCGCGCTGTAGGACTTCACCTCCATGCCGAGGTCGGTCACGTCGATCCGGTCGACCTTCTCGACGCCGATCTCCAGCAGCGCCTGGCGGATCGCCTGGAACACGAGCTCGTGCTGGTGCGGGAAGGTGACGATCAGCAGCTCGTCACCGGGCCGGACGTCGCCGAGCGCGGAGCGCCCGTAGCGGCGCCGGACGTGGGCCCGCGCGAGCGGCATCAGCTCCTCGAGGTCGTCGGTGCGCTCCTGCAGCAGGTACCGCGGGAACCGCGGCGCCGGGTAGTCGAACCCGGGCAGCGGGGCGGGGACACCGGGAGCCTGTGCGGACAGGGGGTACGGGGCGGTCATCGGCGGCCGTGCTCCTCTCGGGTCAGTGGGCGGGCAGGACGATCGCGTCCTCGGGCTCGGGCTGCAGGAAGATCGGGTCGCCGTGGGCGAGACCGGCCTTTTCCTTGTAGATGCGGACCTTCACCACGTCGTCGCCGAGGCGGACGTAGTAGTCCCAGCAGTCGCCGTGGTAGATGCTGAACTCCACGGTGCCCTTCCAAGCCCCGGCGTCGTGCTGCTTGCGGGAGAAGCGGAAGCTCTCCGGGCGCATGAACACGCTGACCGGGTCGCCGACGCCGAGCTGCAGGTCGGCGCGGCAGATCAGCCGGCCCGGACCGACCTGCACGCACACGCCGGTGTCCGACACCTCGGTGACCACGCCGGTGAGCGTGTTGGACACCCCGAGGAAGCGCGCGGTGAACTCCTGCTGCGGCCGGGCGTAGATCTCCTGCGGCCGGCCGCGTTCGACGATCGAGCCGCTGTTCATCACCACCACGTCGTCGGAGACCGCGAGGGCCTCGTCCTGGTCGTGGGTCACGAACACCGTCGTGATGCCGAGCCGCTGCTGCACGGCGCGGATCTCGTCGCGCATCCGGTCGCGCAGGCCGGCGTCGAGGTTGCTCAGCGGCTCGTCGAGCAGCAGCACCTTCGGCTCGCGCACCAGGGCACGGGCCAGCGCGACCCGCTGCTGCTGGCCACCGGACAGCGCCGGGGCCGGGCGTTCGGCGAAGTCGGCCAGGCCCACGAGGTCGAGCGCGTCGAGCGCCTTCTTGCGCGCCGCGGCGGCCCGGACCCGGGGTTTGTTGACCCGCAAGGGGAACATCACGTTCTGCACCACCGACATGTGCGGCCAGATCGCGTACGACTGGAACACGATGCCGATAGGCCGGCGGTGCGCGCCGGCGAACACGCCGTTGCGCGGGTCGGACACGACTTTGCCGTCGAGCTCGATCGAGCCGGCGTCGGCGCGTTCCAGCCCGGCGATGAGCCGCAGCGTGGTGGTTTTCCCGCAGCCGCTGGGGCCCAGCAGGGTCACCAGCTTGCCCTCGGCGATCTCCAGGTCGATCCCGTCGACCGCGTTGGCGGCCACGGTCCGGCCGGGGAATCGTTTCGTCAGTCCGGTCAGCCTGATCATCTTCGGATCCCATTCTCCTACGGGTGGGTGTCGGGTCTGCTCAGCTCTGGTTCGCGCCCTGGATCCCGAAGCGGCGCCCGAGGAGCCGGACGCCGGCGACGAGGATCGTCAGGAACAGCACCATCACCACGCCGAGTGCGGCGACCACCGGGTACGAGCCGTTGGAGTAGAGGTCGTAGATGCTCACGGACACGACCTCCGACCCGGAGGAGTACAGGAAGATCGCCGCGGAGATCTCCCGGAACGCGACGATCATCGTGTACAGGAACGCGGCCAGCAGTGAGGGCATGAGAAGCGGGATGAAGACCCGCCGGAACGTCTGGGCCCAGGAAGCCCCGCTCGCGGTCGCCGCCTCCTCGAGCTCGTCCTTGATCTGCGACATGCCGGGCACGAGGTAGCGCATGGCGTAGGGCAGGCTGATCGTCACGAACGCGACGATGAGGATGGTCAGCGTGCCGTAGAGGTGCACGGGCAGCGGCGCGGCGAGGTACCAGTAGAGGATGCCGACGCCCATCACGATGCTGGGCACGGCGATCGGCACGGTCGCGAGCCCGTCGAGCAGCCCGCGGCCGAAGATCTTCGTCTTCACGGTGAGGTAGGCGACCACGGCGCTCAGCGCGGTCACGATCACCGCCGAACTCACCGCGGTGATGACGCTGTTTCGCACCGAGTCGATCAGGGCCGGCTGCCGGAAGATCTGGGCGTAATTGCCGAATCCCAGGTCTCCCAGTGCTTTCAGCGACGGCGGTTCGTAGCCGGGCAGCAGCGACGACCAGATCAGCATGGCCAGCGGGAGCACGACCGCGATCACGAAGAACAGGATGAACACCGCGAGCCCGGCCCAGCGCCACTTGCCGAGGTCCTGCACCGTCGAGCGGAACCCCTTCCCGGTGATCGTCTGCGTCGCCGAACGGCGGCTCAGCCGTTGCGACAGCACCAGCCCGATCGACGCGATCACGAGCACGAACACCCCGATCACCCCGACCGTGCCGTAGTCGGCCGGGAACGCCTGCAGGGCGCTGTAGATCCGGCTGACGAACACGTAGGTGTGGCCCGGCACGCCGATCAGCTGCGGCACCTCGAACGTCGAGATGGTCTGGATGAACATCAGCAGCGCGGCCGACAGGATCGCCGGCCGGGCCATCCGCAGCGTGATCACTCGGAAGGTGCGCACGGGGGAGGCGCCCGACGCGAGCGACGCCTCCTCCAGCGACGAGTCCATCGAGCTGAACGCCGCCGTGCCCATGAGGAACGCGACCGGCGCGACGTGGATGGACTGCACGAACACCATGCCGGCGATCGAGTAGATGTTGAACGCCGGCAGTCCCACCGAACGCAGGACGCCGTTGAGCGGCCCGCGTTCGGGCGACAGCAGCAGCGCCCACGCCACCGTGTTGAGGATGCCCGGCACGATCAGTGGCACGAGCGCCGCCAGCTGCGCGAACGTCTTGCAGGGGGTGTTGGTGCGGCTGACCAACCACGCCAGCCCGAACCCGATCACCGTGCAGACGATCGCGGTGAGGCCGGCGTAGAGGAACGAGTTGAGCACCAATGTGCCGAACCCGTCGGCCGCGAAGGTCGTGGCGTAGTTGCGCAGCGTCCACGCCGAACCGCCGGTGCCGAGGAACGACGTCTGCAGGCTGGCGTAGATCATCGTGCCGACCGGCACCAGCGCCAAGTAGGCCACCGCGATCGCCGCGACGGCGAGCGTGAGGTAGCGCGGCTGCAGCAGGGCCCGCCAGTTCCGGGTGCGCGAGGTCTTCGCGGCCCGGCCGGTCTCGGGAGGTGCCGGGTCGCCGGGTCGGGTGTCCAGCAGGGTCATCGTGGGTCCTTTCGCCGGCGGATTCCGCCACGGCCGTCAGGGGTCACGGAGCTTTCAGAGCCGACTTCATCTCCGCGAGCTCGTTGTTGTAGTCCGCCTGCGAGAGGTTCGGGTGACCCCACGCGGCCGGCCACTTGGTCTCGTTCCACACCTCGGTGTCGTTGGTGACGTCCGGGCGGACGGAGGTGTGGTTGGTGACGTCGACGATCTCCTGCTGGCCGGCCTTGGAGACCATCCAGTCGTCGAAGAGCCGGGCGGCGTTGGGGTGCGGCGAGTTCTTCACGACGTCGATGAGGTTCAGCGACGCCGGCAGCGGGGTGCCGTTCACGAAGTCGAGGGTGTTCGGCGTCTTCTTCTTGAGGCTGGAGGCTTTGTAGCCGTACGCGGTCGCCGCCGCGAGCGGCTCGCCGGCCTGCACGTTGGTCAGCGACTGCGTGTGGCTCTCGACGAACACCGGTGCGTTGTCGCCCAGGCCCTTCAGCAACGCCAGCGCCTTGTCGTGGCCCATCGCCGCGATCAGGCTGTCGTACCAGTTGACCGCGCCGGGGTCGATCGAGAACTGGCCGCGCCACTGGGGTTTCGTGAGGTCCTCCCAGGACTTCGGTGCGGCGAGGCCCTTTTGCCTGAGTACCTGGGGGTTCCAGGAGAGCACGGTGGTGACGGCGTACACCACACCCTGGTAACCGTCGGGCAGCGTGAGCCCGGGGGGCAGCGGCGCGGCGTCGACCGGCCGGTAGGGCTGCAGCGCACCCGCCTGCAGGAGCTGGGCGATCTGCGGCGAGTCACCGGAGACCACGTCGGCGTTGAACTTGCCGCCGCGCTGCTCGGTGATCACGCGGGGCGGGATCTTGTCGGCGCTCAGCCGCAGGGCGTTGACCTTGACCTTCGGGTAGACCTTGTTGAACGACGCGATGATCGGCGCGACGTCGGCGTCGGCGAACGTGGTGTACCAGACCACCTGACCTTCCCTCGCCGCCACCTCGGCGAGCTGCTGGGGGTTGCGTTGGTCGGCCGTCGTCTGGGCCTCGTCGGAGGAGCCGGCCGCGGCGCCGGAGCCGCACGCGGCGGCCATCGTCAACGCCAGGCCGCCGGCGAGGACGGCCGAAACGGTCCGTCGGATGCTTCGCCTCTTGTGCATTGCGGTTCCCTTCGGTGAGCGGACCGCCGCCGGGAACAAGGCGGGCTCACCACGATGTGAGGACGGAACTGTCGCAGGGCTTCGGGTGCCGAGAGGCCCGGCGCCTGGGGCGGCGGGCCGTTCGGTTCGAGCAGTATGGACCTATGGTATGACCATTTGTCAACCGTTGAGACCGATGCTGGTCCCGATCGAAATCCTGGGCCGCCGGATCCACTTCGGACACCTGCGCGCAGCGCGGGACGGCCCGCGCCGGCGGGTGCCGGCGGGCGCGTCCCTGCTCCTGAAAGTGGCAGCCATTCTGCCAAAGCCCGGCGGAAACCGTAGGGCCGAATGGCGGATTACTCCGGCGGGTTCACACCACGACCTCGGTCATGATCCCGGCCGGGAAGATCTCGTCGGCGGTCGCGAGCCGGTGCGCGATGCCCTGCTGGGCTGCGTAGGTGAGCAGCTGTTCCCAGGTGGCCCGGTTGGGTTCGATGCCGTAGGGGAACGGGTCGCCGCCGAACTCCTCGCGCATCTCGCGTCCGTAGGTGGCGAGCCAGGGGAGCGGATAGCGCGAAACGGCGGGGTCGAGCAGCCGTTCGACGCTGCGTTGTTTCGACTCCAGGAACGCGTTGTAGAGGTTGCGGGCGGCCCACGGGTGCTCTTCGAGGATCCGGCGGCGCATCGCGATCAGGTGCATGATCGGCCAGATCCCGGTGTCGCGGTAGTACTCCCGCTCCCTGTCCCGGTAGTCGGGAAAGAGGCGCACGACGTCGGGGTGGCCTTCGAGGAAACACGTCGGCGGCCGCGCGATGATCGCGCAGTCGATGTCGCCCGCCGCGAGCAGGTCCGACAGCGACCGGTCGGGCACGCGGGTGAGCCGCACGCCGGGCGGGAGGGCCAGCTCGACCTTTTCGACGCGGCCCGGGGCGTTCGCGCCGGCCTGGTACCACTCGATCTCGTCGAGTTTCACGCCTATGTCGTTGTGCAGCCAGCCGCGCATGTACACCGCCGCCGAGTGGGCCCACTCGGGCGAGCCGACCTTCTTGCCGCGCAGGTCTTCGACGGAACGGATGCCGCTGTTGCGGTTGACGTAGAACGAGCCGAAGCGGAACAGCCGCGAGCAGACGACCGGCAGCCCCACGATGTCCGGGTTCTCACGCGTGATCTGGGTGCTGAACTTCGCGAAGGAAAGCTCGGCGACGTCCCATTCCCGGTTGGCGGTGAACCGCGCGAAGATCTCGTGGTGGCTCAACATCGACCAGGTGTGGTCGATGCCCTGTGCCCGCACGGCGCCGGTGCGGAAGTCGCGGAAGTGGTCGTAGTCGGTGGTCGCGATGCTGAGGTGGATGTCGCTCAACGGGGCCTCCCGGGAGTTCGGGCTCTGGATTGGTAGGACAGTTAGGCCTATACTTCGGAGCGTACCCGGGTGGGGAGCCCGGGCGGAACATCTTCTGCCTCCATCGAATTGCGCCGAAGCGCGGGAAAGCGAGGAACGCATGGGCAAGAAGGGACGCGTGTTCGTACGTGGCTTGACTTCTGAGACCTACGGACTCGGTCACTTCCGTCAGGCCCAGCTGGCCGCCGAGCGGGTCCGCGACGACTCGGTGGTGGTCGACGACGCGAAGGTCGGCCACTCCGGAGACTCGGAGAAGTCGCGCACGTGGTGGCGGGTCGGGCCGGGGGACGAGGAATTCCTGACCCAGACGCTGCAGGTGCACTTCGTCGAACTGCCGCCGCACAGCTCCAACCGCGGGCACGGGCACCAGAACGAGGCGTCCTTCTACATCCTCGAAGGCGCCGGCTACGAGATCCACGACGACAAGCGCTACGACTGGAAGGCCGGGGAACTGGTCTTCGTGCACACCGACTCCGTGCACCGCCACTACAACCCCTACGACGAAAAAGCCGTCGCGCTGGTCATGAAGGCCAAGTGCACGTGGATGTTCCTGGGTCTGCTGCAGCAGGGCCGCGGCGGCCCGATCGAGCGGCCGGAGGAGTTCGGCGAGCGCGAGGACTGGTCGCGGATCTGGACCGACGGCGTGCTGGAGCGCAAGAAGGTCGTGCGCCAGGAGGACACGGTGTGGGAGACCACGCCGATGGGCCGCGTCCGCGTGCTCAACAGTCCCGATCGGACGGACCTGCGCCAGTTCTCCGTCGACGTCTTCGAGCTCGACATCCCGGCCGGCAGCCGGTCGGGCAAGCACTGGAAGATGGCCGATGAGATCCTCTACGTGCTCGACGGCGAGGGTTACTCGCTGCACTGGGAGGTGCAGGAGGAGATCGCGGAGAAGTACTACGCGCGCGTGGCCAAGACGCCGACGCGGCACGAGGTCAAGAAGGGCGACACGCTCTACGTCCCGCAGAACACGATCGCCGTGCACTACGCCGCCGATGGCACCCCGCTGCGGATGCTGTCCGCGCAGAACCGCATGTTCAAGCACCTCGGCTACGACAAGGTGCACTTCTTCGAAAACGCTCCGGAGTACACCGGCGAATTGGCCGAAGCGGCCAGCGCCGTCTGAGGTGTCCGTGAAGGAGGGGCCTGTCTCGTGGATCCACCGCGAGGCAGGCCCCTTTTCCGTTCGACCGCCGGTCCCCGCCGGCGGAAAGGAAGGTGCTGATGTCGGACCAGGCAACAAGCGTGGGCGTGGCGGGACTGGGTGCGATGGGCGGGCCGATCGCGCGGCACCTCGCCCGGGCCGGGCTGGACACGGTGGTGTTCGACCCCGATTCATCCACAGTGGACAAGGCGGTCGGCGCGGGTGCGCGGGCGGCGGCCTCGGTGGCGGAGCTCGGCGCGTGTGACGTGGTGCTCGTGATCGTGCCGACCGACGACGACGTGCTCGAGGTGTCGGCGGCCGTGCTGTCCCAGGCGAACCCGGGCTGCGCGCTGCTGATCTGCAGCTCCGTGACGCCCGAGACCTCCCGCCGCGTCGAGGCCGAAGCCCGCGGTGCCGGCGTGGCGGTGCTGGACGCGGCCCTCACCGGGGGTGTCCGCGGCGCGGAGAACGGCGAGATCGTCCTGCTGGTCGGCGGTGAGGAAGGCGTGCTGGACCGCGTGCGCCCGACGCTCGCGGCGTGGACGAAAGCGGTGCACCACCTCGGTCCGCTCGGCGCCGGCCAAGTCGGCAAGACGGTGAACAACCTTTGCCACTGGGGCCAGATCACGGCGATCGTCGAGGCGATGCGGCTCGGCCGCGGCCTGGGTGTCGAACCGGAGAAGCTGCGTGCGGCCTTGCTCGACGGGGTGGCCGCGAGCGCCACGCTCGCCCAGCTGGAGATGATGCGGTTCACCTGGTACCGCAAGGATCTGGCCAACGCGTTCCGCATGGCCGAGGGCGTGGGCCAGGACCTGCCGGTGGCGCACACCGCCCGCGAGGTGATGGAGGGCATCACCGTCGCGGGCGTGGCGGAGCTGTTCGGGTGGCCGGTCGCCTAACGGTCGGGGTCGGGGGAGAGGTGGGCCGACCACTTCTCCTCGATCCGGCCGATCCGCCAGACCAGCACGGCGATCAGCCAGGTGACGACGAACAGCCCGACGATCGCGAAGCCGACGTTGTTCAGGTCGAGGCCGGCGATCGCGGCGAGCGGACCGGAGTCGATCCCGAGCCGGTCGGCGAGGATCGACAACAGCTCGATCGTTCCGATGACGAGTGCGACGGCGACCGAAAGCGCGGTCACGGTGAGGTTGTAGAAGACCTTGCGCACCGGCTTCGCGAACGCCCATCCATAGGCGAAGTTCATGAAGCAGCCGTCGGCGGTGTCGAACAGCGACATCCCCGCCGCGAACAGCACCGGCAGCACGAGGATGGCGTACCAGGGCAGGGCGAACGTGGCCGCCCCCGCCGCCAGCGCGAGCAGGCCCACCTCGGTGGCGGTGTCGAACCCTAGTCCGAAAAGGACTCCCACCGGGTAGATGTGCCACGGCTTGCGCACCGCCTTCGTGAGGCCGGACAGCAGCCGGTTCAGCACACCGCGCTTCGCGAGGTGCTCCTCCAGCTCGGCTTCGCTGAACCGGCCGTGGCGCATCTCGCGGAACACGCGCAGGATGCCGAAGAGCACCACCAGGTTGACGATCCCGATGATGTAGAGGAACACCCCGGACACCGAGGTGCCGATCAGGCCGGTCACCCGGTGCAGCGCCGACGAGTCGTTCGTGACCGAGCCGGCGAGCGCGCGCACGCCGACCGAGAGCAGCAGGCACAGTCCGAACACGACGGTCGAGTGGCCGAGGGAGAACCAGAACCCGACCGACAGGGGCCGCTGGCCCTCGGCCATCAGCTTGCGCGTGGTGTTGTCGATGGCGGCGATGTGGTCGGCGTCGAACGCGTGCCGCAGCCCGAGGGTGAACGCGGTGACGCCGAGCCCGACCCCGAAGAAGCCGCCGCCGGCCAGCGCGTGGTGCTGCGGGGCCACCACGAGGGCGAGCACCCCCCAGCCGACGAGGTTCAGCAGCAGGACGACCGTGGCCATGCCACCCAGCGAAGCCCACTCGCGGCCGCTCAGCGCGACCCGGAGCCGGGTGAGCCGGCCGGATCGATCAACCGTCATGACGCGCCGCCAGCAGGCAGGTGTACAGGCCGCGCCAGGGCATCTCGACATCGCTGAACCCGGCCTTCGCGAGCCCGTCGAGGTGGTCGTTCACCGACGGCAGGGCGTCGTTGTGCTTGTGGGCGCCGGCTTTGTCCGACGGCGGGATGAGCTGCTTGCGCACCGCGCGCAGCCGCGCGTCCCACACCGGGCCGGGCCCGATGTGGTCGAGGTTGAGCAGCCAGCCGCCGGGCGCCAGGTGCTCGGCCGCCTCGGTGTAGAACCGCGCCAGCTGCGCCGGGTTCAAGTGGTGGCTGGCCCGCGACGTCATCACCACGTCGAGGTCACCGGGCAGCGTCGACAGGTCCGTCATGTCGGTGAGCTGGTAGGAGACGCGATCCCCGAAGCGGGCGAGCCGTTCTCGAGCGGCGTCCTCCATCACGGTGGAGACGTCGGTCCAGACGCCGTGCGCGCCGGGGAAGAGCTCGAGCAGGACCTCCAGGAAGTCACCGGGGCCGCTGCCGATGTCGGCCACCAGCTTCGTCCGCGGCCGGTCGCCCGCCACGAGCGTGGCGGCGATGCGCCGGGGCAGCACGAGGAATCCGACGAGACTGTCCTGGTCCAGCCAGGACCTCGCGACGGCGGGATCGAGCCATTCGGACACGGGCGTTCCTTCGGGCACGGGCACTCCTCACAGGTCGGGTCGGTTCGTGGCTCGGCCGTGCCCCCGCGTCGGAGTGCGGGAGCACGGCCGAGGGATCGCGTTACTTGCGCGCGCCGTGCGTGGTGCCGGCCTCGATGGCGGCGTCGAGCAGCTGCTTGCCCTCGTCGGGCGACAGCTGCACGCCGTGGCGCTCGATGTTGTGCAGGCGCATCGTGCGCAGCAGCCCCGTGTCCTGGATCGCGAGGTAGCGCGCCGTGTCGTTGCCGTCGAGGTTGAAGTGCTGGTGCCACGCCCACCGCGGCGGCGCGAACAGCGTGCCCTCCTGCCACTCGACGACCTCGATCGGCTCGTCGTCGTAGTTGATGAGCGAGAACCCGTGCCCCTTGACCACGTAGAGGTAGGCCTCGGTGGTGTGGCGGTGGCGCACGGAGTTGTTGCCCGGCTTGAGCTCCGAGATGTGCGCGCTCAGCACCTCGTAGTCGGCGAGGTCGAAGTAGTGGCCTCGGTTGTTGCGCCACGGCCGGGCCGGCAGCTCCATCTTGCGCAGGTCGTCCTCCACGACCAGGCCCTTGTTCGGCGGGTGCTGCCGGTTGAACTCGTCGCGGGCCGCGATCTCCGAGGAGTCGAGGTTCTTCTTCTCGCTCGCCAGAACGCCCTTCTGGTACTCGTCACGCACTGCTGCTCTCCTTGTCGTACTCGGCGGGACTTCAGGGGTTTTCGGTGCGCCGCACCACGTGCCGCCACAGGGTCGTGACGTTGAACGACCCGCCCAGGTCGGGCAGGAGCGCGAGGTCCTCGTCGGGGATCGCCACCGCCTTCCCGCCGGCCTGGGCCACGGCGAGGGTGTGGCGCGCCAGCGTGTCGACGGCCATGGCCTGCAGCACCGCTCGCGCCACCGCGGTCTCGGGGTCGCCGCCGGCGACGCTGACCAGCCCGTGTCCACTGAGGACCAGCACCGGGCGGTCGCCGAGCGCGTCGGCCATGCGCCCGGCGAGGTCGTGGTCGTTGACCAGCACCGAGCGCGGCCACACGGGGATGCCGTCGGCCGCCAGCCGCGCGGCCGGGATGTCGTAGGCGCCGAACAGCGGCAGCCACGGCAGCCCGGCGAGCGACATGGTCACCACGGCGGGCGGGTGCGCGTGGACCACGGCCGTCACCTCGGGCCGGCGCCGCAGCACCTCGGTGTGGATCGGCAGCTCGTTGGGCACGCTCCAGGCGCCGGTCTCGGGTGTGCCGTGCAGCGGCACCGGGCGGATGTCCTCGGCCGTCGTGTACTTCAGGCCGGCTTCCTCGGGGCCGCGGCAGCGCACCAGCAGCTCGTCCGGCGAGGTGCGCACGCTGATGTGGCCGAGCACGTGCTCGACGAGCCCGGTGGCGGCGAGCACCCGGCAGGCGAGCGCGACGGCCTCCCTCACAGTGCCTCCTGGCGGTTGCGGCGGTTGGTCTGGTCCACGGGTCGTCCGGACTGTGTGGTTGGTCTGGACTCTGCCTGTTCTGGTCTATTGGTTAGTCCGAACGACGATATGACCATAAGGCGCGCTCCAGCCGCCGGTCAACCCTCCGGGCGGGCGTCGCGGCGCCGGAGGTTTCCGTGCTCCTGTGAGAGGATCGGCGCATGGAACAGGCAGGGCGGGGTGGGTCCGCGGCGGCTCCGCGGGCGGACAGCGGGCTGTTCGACGTGGTGTCGTCGAACCGGATGTCGGAGGTCATCGTCGAGCAGATCCGCTCGCTCATCCGCGCCGACAAACTGCGTCCCGGTGACCGGTTGCCGAGCGAGCGCGCCCTGTGCGAGCAGATGGGCGTCAGCCGGGTCACCGTCCGCGAGGCGCTGCGCGTGCTGGAGGCCGCCGGTCTGGTCGCCATCCGCGTCGGCGCGCGCGGCGGCGCGTTCGTCACCACGCCCTCGTCGACGAAGCTCGGGGCGAACCTCGCCGACCTCGTGAACCTCTCGCCGATGACGGCGCCGGAGGTCATCGAGGCGCGGCAGGTGGTGGAGCTCGGCATCATCGGGATGGTGATCGAGCGGGCGACCGACGAGGACGTCGAACAGCTGCGGGAGATGACGCGTGAACACCAGGCCGCGCTGAAACGCGGTGAGTACAGCATGGAGATGTCGGCCGCGTTCCACGTGCGAGTGGCGCAGTGCACGCACAACGCCGCCATCGAGATGCTGGTGCACTCCTTCCACGGCCCGCTGCTGATGTCCCTGCGCGAGGCCCAGGTGGCCGCGCCGCTGATGGGTCACCGGGGGACCAGCGAGCACCGCGAGTTCGTGGAGGCCATCGCCGCGCGGGACGCGGAGAAGGCGAGCGAGATCATGGCCAAGCACCTGCGCCGCACGTCGCAGCGGATCGCGCGCGTGCAGGCTTCGCGGGAGAAGGGCAAGGAGCTCTAGCGGCTAGGTGACGCCCTTCGAAAACCGTTGCACCACAAAGGCTCCGCCGAGCAGGATCGCCGCACCGAGCGCCTGGGGCCAGGTCAGCGCCTCGCCGAGCAGGGCCCACGCGAAGGCCGTGGCGGTGACGGGTTCCAGGAGGCCGAGCACGCTGGCGACCGAGGCGGGCAGGTGGCGCAGCGAGGTGATGCCGAGCAGGTACGACAGCACGGTCGAGATCAGGACCAGCACTGTCAGCAGCAGCCAGATCGGCGGCGTCCACGGGCCGAACGCCACGGTGTCGTCGAACAACCGCCACGGGATCGTCCACGGTGGACTCACCACGGACACGATCACCGCGCCGACGACCATGCCCCACGTGACCAGCCCGACGGGATCGCGTTCGGCGACGGCGCGTTCGCCGATGAGGAAGTAACCGGCGGAGCACACGGCGGCGCCCACGCCCGCGAGCACGCCGATCGCGTCGAGCGTGAGGCCCTGCCAGACCTGACCGACGAGGGCGAGCCCCGCCACGGCCAGGCCGATGCCCGCCCACATCGCGCGCGGCAGGCGCGTGCGGCGGACCACGCGCACCCACAGCGCGACCAGCACGGGGGAGAGGAACTCGAGCAGGATCGCGATGCCCACGGGCACGCGGTCGGCGGCGATGAAGTACGCGAGCTGCGTGCCGGCCACACCGAGCAGCCCGTACGCGAGCAGCATCGGCCACTCGCCGCGGCGCACCTTGAGCGTGCGCGGCGCGACCACGGCCGTCCCGGCGAGCAGCAGCAGGGCCGCGAGGCCGATCCGGAACGTCGCCACCTGCTCCGGTGTCATCCCGGCGGCCATCGCGGGTTTGCCCAGCGTGCCGGACGTGCTGAAGAACACCGCGGCGAGCAGCACGAACACCACCCCGCGGCCGCGGTGCGCGACTCGGGGCGGCGCGACGAGGGGCAGTTCGGTGGTCACGGTAGCCGACAGTACGACGTCTGCGTGACCAGTGAAAGCGATTTAGTGGTTAGCCTTCTGCCCGGTGACGATGTGGGTGGTGATCGTCGCCAGGCGCTTGCCCTGCCGCTGCAGCGCGCCGAGCGCCAGCTCGTCGGGCGCGGCGGACTTGTGCGACACGAACGAGCCGCCGTACGGGTTGCCCGACTCCTTCAGGTGCGGGTCGCCGTAACCGAGCGGCACGACGATGGCGCCCCAGTGGTAGAAGATGTTGTTCGTGGCCAGCACGGTCGCCTCCAGCCCGCCGTGCGCGGTCGACGCCGTGGTGAACGACGTCGCGACCTTGTCGGCCAGCTTTCCCTGTGCCCACAGGCCACCCGTGCTGTCCAAAAAGGACTTCAGCTGCGCCGCGGGCCCACCGAACCGCGTGGGGCTGCCCACCGCCAGCCCGTCGGCCCACTCCAGGTCGCCCAACGTGGCGTACTCGTGGTGCGGCCCGGACTCCACCCAGGCCGCCCAGCGCGGATTGCTCGCCACCGCCTCGGGCGGCGCGGTTTCGCGCACGGTGCGGACCCGCACGTCCGCCCCGGTCTCCCTGGCCCCCTCGGCCAACGCGGACGCGAGGGCGGCGGTGTTGCCGGTGGCGCTGTAGTAAACGACGAGAATGCGTGTGCTCACGCCCCGCGACTCTAGGGGAAAGGCAGGGGCAGCGGTGTGATGTCCGAGGGGTGGACGGAGCCGGTGCTTCCGCCGCTCGTCCGGCCGCCCTTTGCTCCGGCGGAATCAGGCTCCGCGGCGCCCGGGGACCCCGGTCGGCCCTCAGCGGGCTCAGGAGTGCCGGGCCTGCGGCTTCCACGGGCTGACCGTGTCGGTCGGCCGCGTCGGGTCGTGGAAGCGCGGCCGCACCGGCTCGTCGCGGCGCAGCGGCACCAGCCCGTCGGTGATGGCCTGCATGATCTTCGCGTGCGCTCGCACACCGGCGCCGGGCCGTGCCGGCTCGACGTCCGACAGGTCCACCGGCGCCCCGAAGTGCACCTTGAACCTGGGGCGCCGCAGGGGCGCGCTGAGGCCCGAGCGGGCGAGCGGGACCAGGTCGGCAGGGCCGTTCACCGTCTCGGTGCCCCAGTACACCGCCTCGTGCGCGCCCCACTGGCTGACCGGGATCACCGGCACACCCGCGGCCAGCGCGAGCCGCGCGGCCCCGGTCTTGCCACGCTCGGGCCAGAGCCCCGGGTCGTGGCTGATGCGCCCCTCGGGGTAGACGATGAGGGGCTCGTGGGTCGTCTTGAGCGCTTCCACGGCCTCGGTGAACTGCCCGATGGCCGTGGCCGCGTGCTTGCGGTCCACCCGCAGGTGCCCGCTCACGCGCAGCGCCGGGCCGATCACCGGCGCGTCGAGGATCCCGCCGGCCAGCATGAACCGCGGGTTGATGCCGATTCGCTTGCACGCCGCCATCAGCACGAACGCGTCGAACACGCCGATGTGGTTCGCCGCCATGAGCAGCGGCCGTCCCCTCAGCTCGCGCGGCACCGCCCCCGACACCGTGAGCCGTCCGACCATGTTGACCAGCCCGCGGTCGATGTTGAGCATCGTCCGCCAGATCGCCGGCGCACGGCGCGGGCCCGGCACATCGTTCTGCTGCAGCGCGAACATGAGCAGAGCATGTCATGCGGTGGATCACCCCTCGAAAGGGTGGCCTCGCCCGAGTAACGAACGAGCGCGCCGACACGCTGTAGCGGCCGTGCGCACACTTCTCCTCCTGGCCGGGGCACTGGTCCTCCTCACCGCTTGCGGCACCCCGGCACCGGTCCCTCCTCCGGTACCTCGCCCCAAGTCGCGCGCGATCGCCGTCGGCCCACGCGAGCGGGCGTACGTCGCGGCGCTGCGGGCGATCGACCCCGCCCTCGCGCCGGACGAGGTCCGCGCGATCGTCCACGCCCACGAGCTCTGCGACGCCCGGGACCACGCGACCGCCCTTGCCGACGCGACCTGGTACTTCACCACTGCCGAGGTGACTGTCGACCCGGCCTTGGCCGAACGGATCGTCGCGACGGCCGCGCCACTCTGCTGAGCGACGACCCCGAGGTCGACGGGTGTATCCGTGACGATTGTTTCGCCTGCGCTGCGAGTGGCGCATGGGACTATCGGCCCCCGGCCGTTACCGTGGAGGCATGTCTGGGTCGGCGACGAGGAAGCGGAGCACGGCGGCGAGCGGCGGGAAGGCGCCGGCGCGGGGTTCGCGCACGCCTGCCAAGCCGAGGAGCTCCGGGGGCCGCGCACCGGCCCGCGGTGGCTCGACGCGGAGCAGCTCCGCGCGCAAGCCCGCGCCGAGGCGGGGGCGGGCGAAGTCGTCCGGGGCGTTCGGGCGGGGGGTGCGCGGCACGTGGAACCTGGTGGCCAAGGGGGTCGGCTCGCTGGCCCGCACGGTCGGGCGCACGCGGGAGCTGGAGCCCGAACACCGGCGTGACGGGCTGGCGCTGGGGCTGATCGCGCTGGCGATTGTCGCGGCCGTCGGGGTGTGGTGGCGGGCCGCGGGGCCGATCGGCCAGGCCGTGGAGATCGCGACGCGCACGGTGCTGGGCGCTGGGGCCGTCACCTTGCCGCTGGTGCTGGTGGTGGTCGCGGTGGCGCTGATGCGCTCGGAGCCCGTGCCGGAGACGCGGCCGCGGATGGTGATCGGCACGGTGCTGGTCGTGCTGTCCGTGCTGGGAATGCTGCACATCTTCACCGCACTGCCCGACACCAACGACGGGCGCATGTACGCCGGCGGCATCATCGGCGCGTTCTCCGGCGGGCTGCTCACCGAGGGCGTCACCACGTGGGTGGCGGTGCCGTTGCTGATCCTGGCGCTGCTGTTCGGCGTGCTGGTGTTCACCGGCACGCCCGTGCGCGAGATCCCGCACCGCCTGCGCACGTGGGGGCTCGACGAGGACGAGCTGGCCGACCTGGAGGGCGAGGACACCGGACCCGAGCCCGACGAGGTCGTCGAGGCCGACCCGAAGGCCGTGCGGCTGCGCAAGCCGTCGCGGCGCCGGCAGAGCAGCGCGGACACCGAGGGCGAGCAGCTCGACCTCGACGCGATGCTGGCGGAGCCGGCGACACCCGTGCGGCCGCCCAAGCCGAAGCCGGTCGAGGACGTTCCCGAGAAGAAGCCGAAGAAGGCGCCGGAGCCGCCGCTGGCCGTCACGCGCACCGTCGAGGGCGACTACCAGCTGCCCTCGCCCGACCTGCTGAAGCTCGGCGACGCGCCGAAGTCCCGCAGCAAGGCCAACGACGCCATGATCGAGGCGATCACCGGCGTGCTCGACCAGTTCAGCATCGACGCCCAGGTCACCGGCTTCACCCGCGGTCCCACGGTCACGCGTTACGAGGTCGAGCTCGGCCCCGGTGTGAAGGTCGAGAAGATCACGGCGCTCACGAAGAACATCGCGTACGCCGTGGCCACGGACAACGTCCGGCTGCTCGCGCCGATCCCCGGCAAGTCGGCCGTCGGCATCGAGGTGCCGAACTCCGACCGCGAGATGGTGCGCCTCGGCGATGTGCTGCGCGCGCCGACCACCGTCAAGGACAACCACCCGATGGTGATCGGCCTCGGCAAGGACATCGAGGGCCACTTCGTCACCGCGAACCTCACGAAGATGCCCCACCTGCTGGTGGCGGGCTCGACCGGGTCCGGTAAGTCCAGTTTCGTCAACTCGATGCTGGTGTCGCTGCTCGCGCGCGCGACGCCGGACGAGTGCCGCATGATCCTGATCGACCCGAAGATGGTCGAGCTGACGCCCTACGAGGGCATCCCGCACCTGATCACGCCCATCATCACCCAGCCGAAGAAGGCCGCCGCCGCGCTGGCCTGGCTGGTGGAGGAGATGGAGCAGCGCTACCAGGACATGCAGGTCAACAAGGTCCGCCACATCGACGACTACAACCGCAAGGTGCGCTCGGGCGAGATCACGGCGCCGCCGGGCAGCGAGCGCGAGTACCGGCCGTACCCGTACATCATGGCGATCGTGGACGAGCTGGCCGACCTCATGATGACCGCGCCCCGCGACGTCGAGGACGCGATCGTGCGCATCACGCAGAAGGCGCGGGCCGCGGGCATCCACCTGGTGCTGGCCACGCAGCGGCCGTCGGTCGACGTCGTGACCGGCCTGATCAAGACCAACGTGCCCTCTCGGCTCGCCTTCGCCACCTCGTCGCTCACCGACTCGCGGGTCATCCTCGACCAGCCGGGCGCCGAGAAGCTGATCGGCATGGGCGACGCGCTCTACCTGCCCATGGGCGCCGGCAAGCCGGTGCGCATCCAGGGCGCCTTCGTCGGCGACGAGGAGATCGCGGCCGTCGTCGCCTTCGCCAAGGACCAGGCCCAGCCCGACTACACCGACGGCGTCACGGCCGCCAAGGCCGGCGACAAGAAGGAGATCGACCCCGACATCGGCGACGACCTCGACGTGCTGCTCCAAGCCGCCGAGCTCATCGTCACCTCGCAGTTCGGCTCCACGTCGATGCTGCAGCGCAAGCTCCGCGTCGGCTTCGCCAAGGCCGGGCGCCTCATGGACCTGCTCGAGAGCCGCGGCGTGGTGGGTCCCTCGGAGGGCTCCAAGGCCCGCGACGTGCTCATCAAGCCGGAAGAACTGGAAGGCGTCCTGTTCATGATCCGCGGCGGCGACGCTCCGGCGAGCGACTCGGACGACGAGGACTTCTGATCGGCTCCCTGTGGAGCTTCGCGCTGTTCCATGCGGTTTTCTGGTACAGAACAGCGTGAAGCTCCTTCGGGGAGGTGGTCTGAGTGCTTCGAAGATCCAGAGGCCCTTCAAACTCGACCCGCGAGCAAAAGCCGGACCTTCGGTCTTCGTCACGGACCTGTTGGCCGACGGCGTCCCGGACACCTACGGCTTCGTGGTCAAAGGTGATGTGATCGAGCAGGAGTGGCTGTACTCCTACCCCGAGAAGCGCAAGCGGGTTCTGTTCGAACGCTCGGGTGCGACGGTCAAGGTCGGCAGCACCGTCACGGATCTCCGCACGAAGATCGGGTTGCTCGAAGAACTGCTCCGGCCGGACACGCTGCTGCTCGCCGAGTGCGATCGGTTGTCGCTGGGACCGCTGATGACAGTCTGCGAGTGGTTCGTCTCGCGGCTGCACGTCGTCGATCCCGGCGCGTCGGCCAACGCGGGACCTGCGTTCTTCGAGCAGTGGATCGGGGCGTACCTGCTCGACGAATCGGCACGATCGGGCAGGTCCTTGTCACTGCTCAAGGCCGCCGACGTCGGCATCACCGATCTTGTGGTCCACCTGGGGCCGGACAGGCCGGGCGGCGACAGCCGACGGATGAAGGTGAATCTCGTCCACGGAACACGGGGTGAGGTGTTCGAGCTCGGTGACGAGTCCGCGGGAACCCGAAACTGGCCGGCTCTTCTGCCGTCGGTGCTCGGGGCGCTCGAACGCGGCGCGGTGCTCGTCGTCGACGAGCTGGAGACCAGCCTGCATCCCGCACTGCTGGCCAGGCTGATCGGCCTGTTCCGCGACGAGGCCACGAACACGACCGGAGCTCAGCTGATCTTCACGACCAACGACACGACATTGCTGGGCACGATGCTGGGCGACGAGGTGCTGGCTCGCGACGAGATCTGGTTCGTGGACAAGAACGGCGACGGAGCCAGCGAGCTCTATCCGCTCTCCGATTTCAAGCCCCGCAAGGACCAGAACACCGAACGCCGCTACCTCGCCGGTGCCTACGGAGCCGTACCGGTCCTCGGCGATTTCACGAGCGCGCTGCGCCGCTGATGACTCGCCGCGAGAACACCACCCGCCGTCGACGCGCATTTCGCGAGGAGCGCACGTCGCTGCTCGTGGTCGCCAGTCGGCACGGAATCAACCTCGCCATCTCCAACCCGTGTTTCGAATACCGGCTTCTCCTCCATTTCGAAGCGTGCGCCGCGCCGATGACCCGGTACGTCGAGGTCGAGCGACGGCTGCGCGAGCATGTTCCCGGATACCGGAAGTCCTCGCTCGACTTGGAGGATTTCGCGCGAGGAGTCGACGACGCGGTCAATCGGGCGTGCGCGGACTCGGCCGACCATGAGATCAATCCGTCGACCCAGGTCGGGACGCTGGTCGCGAAGATCATCCGGCGCCCGTGCAACCGGGACCGGTGATCGTTCCGTCCTGAGCACATGGACGCGCACAAGCTCGCTCTGGCCATCGGGACCGTCGCCGTGCTCGCGGTGGGGGCGGGGAGTTCCGTGGCGCTCGCGCACACGCTCGACGGGGCCGGCGGCCCACCGGCAGCGGCGGCGGGGACCGTGGCGGCGGAGCCCGGGCGGGACGTGACGCTGAGGGCCGGCCAGGAGGCGCAGGTGAGCGCCAAGGACCTGACCGTGCGCTACACCCGGCTGGTCGACGACTCGCGCTGCCCGGCGAACGTCACGTGCGTGTGGCCCGGCGACGCGGTCGTGGCCGTGGCACTGAGTCAGCCGGGGCGCGGGGAGCAGACGGTGGCGCAGCTGCACACCGCACGGCGCGGGCCGCAGGAAGCGACATACGCGGCGGCCCACGTCGAGCTCGTCGACGTGAGCCGGGCGGGGGAGCGGATCACCCTGCGGGTCACCTGAGCGGCCGAGCGCCCGATGGATTGCGTCGAGGGCGGGCTGAGCACGACCCGACCCAGCCCCGGGTATGGACCCGGTCGGGGCCGGTCCATACCCGGGGCACGAGGGAGCTAGGTCCTACTTGGTGTTGTAGCGCCAGTTGGTGGCCAGCGTCGCCTGGTGGCCGGAGTGGGCGGTGGTCGCCGTGTGGCCGAGGTCGACCGACGCCGGGCCGCCGGCGGCCGAGTCGGCGGCCGTGCCGATGGTGAGCGCGAGCGCGCCGGCGGCGGCGGTGCCGGCGAGGGCGAACGCGACGCGCGTGGCGACGGTGCGGGAGTTCTTCATGGGTGATTCCTTCCTGGGCAAGCTCCCCGCCGAGGCCGGTCGGGGCTGGTGAGGACGAGTACAGCGACTCGCGCGCCACGGCAGCGGCCGCGTCCCGACCCCTGGAACAAACGGTGGCGAACGCGGCCCGTTCGGTCCGTCCTGCCGGAACGGAACGGCAGTTTCTCCTCGAAAACGGCGTCAGCTCAGGTCCGCCAGCAGCGCGGCAAGCCCTGCGGAGCCGGCCGGGTTCTCCTCGATGACCCCGGACAGCACCGAGCGGGCTTCGTCCGGCCGCCCGGCGAGCCGCAGGCTCCGGACCAGCTCCGGGACGGCGTGCACCGCACCCCAGTGATCGCCCAGCTCTCGCCAGAGATCGACAGCTTCGCCGAGGTGGCGAGCGGCGGATTCCGCCTCGCCGGCGCTCAGCAGCGAGAACCCGACCTGGGTGAGGCCGTGCGCGAGCATGTGGCTGGTGCCGACCTCGCGCAGCAGGTCCACCGAGCGGAGGCCGTGCGAGACCGCTTCGCCGTGCCGCCCGAGGGCCGACAGGACGGCGCCGAAACTGTCCTCCACGGAAGCCTCGAGGAACCCGTTGCCTTGTCGCCGTGCGATGGCGAGGGCCTCGTCGAGCGCCGTGAGGTTACGGCGGTGCCGACCGGACATCGATCGCGCCACCGCGAGGTTCGCCGCTACAACCTGGTCGTCGGGCCGGTCGATCCCGGCGAGGATCCTCGCCGCCGCGTCGTGGCAGGCGATCGCTTCGTCAACGCGGCCGAGGAAGTGCAGGGCGACGCCGGCGTCGTTCTCCAGCAACGCCCCGGCCAACCGGTCGCCGCTCGACCGCGCGGCCCGGCGGCCGAGCTCGACGACGCCGAGCCATTCCCGCCAGCTGCTCGTGCAGTGGCACAGCGCGCCGAGCGCAGTGGCGAACCGCGCGGTGAACTCGGCGGGTTCGGCCTCTGCCGCGACGCCGAGCGCGGCGCACAGCGTCGCCATCTCGCGACCGGACCACTCGAGCGCTTGGTCGTAGCCGCCGAAGGCCGGGACCGGACCGCCCGCCGGGAAAGCCGTGAGGTCCACCGGGCCGAACCCGGGCGCGAGCACCGCGCGGGCCGCCGCCGTGGCCGCGGCGTACCAGCGCAGCAACCGGCGTGTCGCCGCCTGCCGGGTCTCGGGTGATTCGTCCCGCTGCGCGCACTCGCCGGCGTAGAGCCGCACGAGGTCGTGGAACGTGTACCGGTCCGGCGCGGTCTGCTCGATCAGGTGCAGCCGGGCGAGCCGGTCCAGCGTCCTGCGAGCCGCCGGTACGTCGACACCGAGCAGGGCGGCGGAGTCTGACAGTCCGAAGTGGACACCCGGGTGGGTGGAAAGCAGCCGGAACGCTTGTGCCTCAGGCGGTTTCAGAGCTTGGTAAGACCAGGAGAACACCGCGCGCAGCATCGACGCTTCGTCGTCGGGCGCCGTGAGGGTGTCCAGGCGAGCGTGCTCGCAGCGGAGGTCGCGCACCAGTTCGGCGACGCCGTAGAAGGCGTGCGTGCGCTCCGCGGCGATCCGCAGCGCCAGAGGCAGGTGCCCGCAGAGACGCGCCAGCTCGGCGGTCAGCGCGGGGTCGGCCGCCTCCGCGTCGCCGCTCAGCAGGGCAGCCGACTCCTCGGGCGACAGCAGGCCGAGCCCGATCCGGGTGGCACCGTCGCGCGCGGCCAGGCCGGCGAGCCGATCACGGCTGGTCACCAGGGTCAGGCAGCCGGGCGTACCCGGCAGCAACGGCCGCACCTGCTCCGCGCTGACGGCGTTGTCCAGCACCACCAGCACTCGTTTCCCGGACAGGAGCGAGCGGTACGTGGCGGCCTTCGCGTCGAGATCGGGGTGGTCGGCACGCGGATCGCCGCCCAGCGAGCGCAGCAGCCGATCGAGCGCTTCGTCGGGGCTGAGCGGCGGGAACCGCGGGTCGAACCCGCGCAGGTCGAGAAATAGCCGGCCGTCGGGGAAATCGGGCGACACGCGGTGCGCGGCGTGCAGCGCGAACGCGGTTTTGCCGATGCCGGCCGGACCGTCGATGGTGCAGATCGGCGTCGTGTCCCGAGCCGACGCGTTCACGTCGAGGACCCGGCGCAGCGGCTCTTCCCGGCCGGTGAAGGCCGTCACGGAACGCGGCAGCTGCGCGGGGACGATCCGGGCCGGCGCCGGGTCCTCACCGGCAAGGACCAGCTGATGAGCGCGGCGCAGCGCGGGACCGGGTTCGACGCCGAGCTCTTCGACGAGCTGCGTACGCACAGCCTGATAGGCGGCGAGCGCCTCGGCCTGCCGCCCGGTGCCGTGCAACGCCAGCACGAGCAATTCGTGCAGACGCTCCCGCAGCGGATGTTCCGCCACAAGCTCCGTGAGCACGGGCACGGCCTGTGTGCTCGCGCCCAGCTCGAGCAAGGCGGCACAACGCAGCTCCTGGACGTCGGCGCGCGCCTGGTCCAGCCGCGATCGCTCGGCCTCCGCGAACGGTCCCACACCGCCGCCCCAGGACGGACCGGTCCAGCAGGCGAGCGCCTCGTCGCAGCTGTTCAGCGCCTCGTCGAACTCTTTCGCCGCCCAGTGCCGCTGGGCCCGCGCGGCCGAGCCGGCGAAGCGCGTGAAATCGGCGGCGTCCGGGGGCAGCACGAGCGCGTAGCCGGCTGGCCCGCTCACCAGGAACCGTGGTTTGGCCGACCGGGTGCGATCGGGTTCGAGCGCCTTGCGCAGGCGGGAGACGTAGCCGTAGAGGGCGCCGTGGGCGGATCTCGGGGCGGCCGCGCCCCACACGGCTTCGCTCAGCTCGTCGAGCCCCGCGGGGCGCCCGGCGCGGTTCGCGAGCACGGCGAACACTGTCAGCGCGGCGGGCGGGCCCAGGTCGACCGGAACGCCGCCGCGATCCGCGCCGATCGGACCGAGCAAGCGGACCACCAGGTCCGGCTGCACCCCGGTGGCCATCGAGCTCCTCCGATCGCGGGTCCCCGGCGAGAGGGATCAATCGCAACCGTAACGGCGCAGTGGCGTGGTCCGAGGCTTCTGACCACGCGGTTTGATCAGACAGTCACGATGCGTGAGCCGAATGTGCTGTGACCGTGGCCGCGCGGGCCGTGGCGCGGAGGTGGAACAGGACCCGGTCCCGGTGCGGCAGGGGTGCCCGGCCCTTGACCTCGAACGCGAACCCGGGCGCGCCCGGCACGGCGATCGCGAGGCTGGCGACGCCGTCGTGATCACGGGCTGCGAACCCGGCACGCTGGGTCCGGGCCAGATCGAGCGTGAACTTCGTGAACTCGTCCGGGTCCAGCCCTTCATCCCCGGACATCGCCCGCGGATCGGCGGCGAGCAACGCCCAGCCGGCGGCAGTCCGCAACGCGCTCGCGCGGCCCGATTCGTCGGCGCGGGTCCACACGTCGTCGTGGCCGTGCACCTGCCGGGGGTAGACCACCTCGTCGCCGTCGAGCACGGCGAGCCGGGTGGTCAGCCGCGTCTGCGCGTACAGGTCACCGACGAAGGGGGCCAGCCACCGCAGCGTCCACGGTTCCCACGTGGGCACCGACGAGCCCACCGCGCGGTAGCCGTTGCCGGCGCGGGTCACGAGCCCCGCATCCAGCAGCGCGGCGAGTATCCGGTGGGTGGTCGACTTGGCGAGTGCACACCGCCGGCTGATCTCCGTGAGCCGCAGGGGGTGGCCCCCCTCGGCGAGCAGGGCCTGAACGGTCATGGCTTTGCCGATCGATGCCGCCCTGGCGCCACGGCCGGGCGAGCCGCTCGGGGCAGTGGCGGGCGTCGTGCTGAAGCAGGTCACGTCGTGCAGCCTCGCCGACGCGTCTGATCGATTTCTCAACGCGGCGCGCGGGCGGCTTGTGAGCCGCCGCTAGAACTCCAGCAGCATGCGGGAGTTGCCCAGCGTGTTCGGCTTCACGTACGGCAGGTCGAGGAACTCCGCGACACCCGGGTCGAGCGAGTGGCGCATCTCCTCGTAGACCTCGTGCGACACCGGGGTGCCGTCGATCTCGACGAAGCCGTGGCGCAGGAAGAACCCGGTCTCGAAGGTCAGCACGAACAGCCGCTTGAGCCCGAGGTCGCGGGCCTCGTCGACGAGCCGGCCCACCAGCGCGTGCCCGATGCCCCGCCCGCGCGCGGCCTTGTCGACCACGACCGTGCGCAGCTCGGCGATGTCCTCCCACAGCACGTGCAGCGCGGCGGCGCCGAGCACTTCCTCGTCGCCGGACGGATCCTCGTCCACCACCACCCAGAACTCCTGGATCGCCTCGTACAGCGTGACCAGGTCTTTTTCGAGCAGCACTCGCCCGGCGTCGGCGTCGACGAGGGCTTTGATCTTGCGGACGTCGGCTATGCGCGCGCGGCGGACGGTGGGGCGGACGGAGTCGAGGGGCACACGGTCCAACATATCGACCGCGGCGCCCGGCGGCCCGCAAGGCCCGATCGAGGTACCCCGGTTGTGTGAGCGGAAGGCCCTTCACGTATAGCTATGGAGAAGGTTTACCTCGCTATGCAACCTGCTCCTGACTCGTAGCCGCTCAGTACATCCGGCCGCCGTGCGTGGCCTCATGGGGAGGACGTGCATGTCCGGCACCACCGTGGTCGCCCCCGAACGACCCGGTCAGCCCCCCGCGCCGTCGTCGGCGCAAGCTCGCTTCCGGCCCGAGCTGCAGGGCGTGCGCGCCCTCGCGTCGCTGCTCGTGGTCGTGTACCACGTCTGGCTCGACCGGATCTCCGGCGGCGTCGACGTGTTCTTCCTGGTCTCGGGCTTCCTCATCACCGGACAGCTCTACCGCGCGCTGCTGCGCGGGAGGATCGAGCTGCGGCCGATGTGGGGCCGGATGATCAAGCGGCTCTTCCCGGCCGCGATGACCGTGCTGCTCACGGTGGTGGTCGTTTCCACGCTGCTGCTGCCCGAGGACCGCTGGTTCCAGTCGATCCGCGAGGTCTTCGCCTCCGCGCTGTTCTACGAGAACTGGCAGCTGGCCGCCGACTCGGTCGACTACTTCGCCCAGCACAACAGCGCGAGCCTGGTTCAGCACTTCTGGTCGCTGTCGATCCAGGGCCAGTTCTACCTGCTGTGGCCACTGATCTTCGTCGCGCTCGGCTTCCTCGTGCGCAAGCTGGGGCTTTCACTGCGGCACACGATCAACACGCTGCTCGTCACGCTGTTCGTGGTCTCGTTGGCGTACTCGGTGTACCTCACCGCGGTCGACCAGCCGCTGGCCTACTTCCACGGCCTCACCCGCGTGTGGGAGTTCGCGCTCGGCGGGCTGATGGTGATGTTCCTCGACGCGTTCACGCTGCCCCGGGGCCTGCGCGTGGTGCTCGGCTGGATCGGCGTGGCCGGGCTGGTGCTGTGCGGCATCGTGCTGCGCGTCGACTCCGTGTTCCCCGGCTGGATCGCGTTGTGGCCGACGCTCTCGGCCGGGCTCGTGCTCGTGGCGGGCCAGACCGACACCGTCTTCGGCGCCGACCGGTGGCTCAGCTCGAAACCGCTGGGCTACCTCGGCAACCTGAGCTTCTCGCTGTACCTGTGGCACTGGCCGGTACTGGTCTTCTACCTGGTCGTGCGCGACCGCTCGGCCGTCGGCCTGCTCGGCGGGGCGGTGGTCATCGGCGTGTCGTTCGTGCTCTCGATCGTCACCTACCACTTCATCGAGAACCCGATCCGGCTCTCGAAGATCGGCACGGTGAAACGCTGGGGCGCCTACCGCTTCGGCGTCCTGGCGCTCGCTCCGGTGCTGATCGCGGCCGGCGGCTGGGGTGTCTACACCACGGCGGAGGCCAACTACACGATCGCCGTCGACGACCCCGACCACCCCGGCGCCGCGGCCCACACCGCCGGCTTCGTCTACCGCGGCTCGCCCTCGCCCTCGATCGTGCCGCCCACGCTCAAGCTGCCCGAGGACTGGGCCGGCATCCCCGACGACAAGTGCACGATGTCGCCGCGAGACGACGAGCTGAAGGTCTGCACCCAGAACCCCGACGGCCCGCCGAAAAAGCGCGTGGTCCTCGTCGGCGACTCGCACATGCAGCAGTACCTCGCGGCCTTCCTGCCGATGGTGAAGAGCGAGGGCTGGGCCGTCACGTCGATGCTCAAGGGCGCGTGCCCCTTCTCCACCACCCCGGACCTGATGCCGGGCGACCAGCCCTGCATCGACTGGAACAAGGCCGCGGCCGAAGAGATCGTCGCCCTGCACCCCGACGCCGTCGTCACGGTCGCCAGCGTGAACACCCACGGCGGCGGCATCACCGAGACGACCCCGGCCGGCTTCGTCGACCAGTGGTCGGTGCTGGACAAGGCCGGCATCCCGGTCGTGGCCCTGCGCGACAACCCGCGGTTCTCCTTCAACATGGCCGCCTGCGTCGCCGAGCGCAGCCCGACGGACCCGAGCTGCGTCGTCGACCGCGCGGACGTGCAACCCGCGACGCCGACGTACACGACAGCCCCGGGCGTGCCGGACAACGTCTCGTTCCTGGACTTCACGGATTACTTCTGTGACAAGACCACCTGTCCTCCGGTGGTCGGCAACGTGCTCGTGTACATGGACGACAACCACCTCACCGCCACCTTCCTCACGACGCTGGCGCCGATCGCGGACAAGCAGATGAAGGCCGCCCTGAAGTGGTGAGCCCACCGCACTGGGTGACGCCGTCGCCGGGTGGCGAGGGTGTGGCGGCTACCCTGAACGTCGTGCCTTCTCCCACCACTGAGCCAGCCCGCAGCCGTCGTGTCTCCCTCGTGACCCTGGGCTGCGCCCGCAACGAGGTCGACTCCGAGGAGCTGGCCGGACGGCTCGCGGCCGGGGGCTGGGAGCTGGCGGCGGACCCCGAGGACTCCGACGTCGTCGTGGTGAACACGTGCGGCTTCGTGGAGTCGGCCAAGAAGGACTCGGTCGACACGTTGCTCGCGGCGTCCGACACCGGCCGCAAGGTCGTGGCCGTCGGGTGCATGGCGGAGCGCTACGGCACGGAGCTGGCCGAGAGCCTGCCCGAGGCCGACGCCGTGCTCGGGTTCGACCACTACGCGGAGCTGTCCGACCGCCTCGACGACGTGGTGGCGGGCCGCACGGTCGTGTCCCACACGCCGTCGGACCGGCGCAAGCTGCTGCCGATCAGCCCGGTGCAGCGGCCGGCGGCCGCGGAGACCGTCGAGGTCCCCGGCCACGCCCAGCACGGCTGGGGCCCGCGCGTGCTGCGCACCCGGCTCGACGACTCGCCCGTGGCGGCGCTGAAGATCGCGTCGGGCTGTGACCGCCGCTGCTCGTTCTGCGCGATCCCGTCGTTCCGCGGCTCGTTCGTGTCGCGGCAGCCCGACGAGATCGTGGCCGAGGCGCGCTGGCTCGCGGAGAACGGCGTGAAGGAGCTGTTCCTCGTCAGCGAGAACTCCACCTCCTACGGCAAGGACTTCGGCCGCGACGGCACGCGTGCGCTCGAGCTGCTCCTGCCGCGCCTGGCCGGGATCGAGGGCATCGACCGCGTGCGCGTGTCCTACCTGCAGCCCGCCGAAACGCGGCCGCAGCTGGTGAAGGCGATCGCGACCACGCCGGGCGTCGCCGACTACTTCGACCTGTCGTTCCAGCACTCGAGCGAGCAGGTGCTGCGCCGGATGCGCCGGTTCGGGTCCACCGACTCGTTCCTCGCGCTCACCGAGCAGATCCGCGAGTACGCGCCCGAAGCCGGCATCCGCACCAACGTGATCGTCGGCTTCCCCGGCGAGACCGAGGACGACCTCGCGGAGCTCGAACGCTTCCTCACCGGCGCGCGGCTCGACGCCGTCGGCGTGTTCGGCTACTCCGACGAGGACGGCACGGAGGCCGAGTCCTTCGACGGCAAGCTGGACCCCGCCGTGGTCACCGAGCGCGTCACGCGGATCTCGGCGCTCGTGGAGGAACTCACCGCCCAGCGGGCCGAGGACCGCATCGGCACGTTCGTGACCGTCCTGGTGGAGCAGGCGGCCGAGGACGGCGACGACGCCGTGGGCCGCGCCGCCCACCAGGCCCCCGAGGTCGACGGCGAGTGCGTGATCCTCGAGGACCCGGACCGCGCCGCCGTCGAGGTGGGCGATCTGGTGCGCTGCGAGGTCGTCGACTCCGCCGGGGTCGACCTGATCGTCCGTCCGGTACCGGACGCGGACCGGTGAGTGCCGCACCGAGCGACGCCGGCGAGGGTGTGACCCGCGCCGCGAAGGTGCCCGCCCAGGACGCGCCGGCCGGCGAGGTGCCTGCTGAAACGGGGGCCGCACCGATGCCCGAGCCTGCCGTGCCCGATCCCACGCCCGTTCCGACGCTCAACATCGCGAACCTGCTCACGCTCTCGCGCCTCGTGCTCGTCCCGCTCTTCGTGCTCGCTCTCTTCGCCGGCGACGGCGCGGACACCACGTGGCGGGCCATCGCCACCGGCCTGTTCGTCGTCGCGTCCGCCACCGACCAGGTCGACGGCTGGGTCGCCCGCAAGTACGGGCTGATCACCGACTTCGGCAAGATCGCCGATCCCATCGCGGACAAGGCGCTGATCGGCGCCGCGCTCGTGGGGCTGAGCGTGCTCGGCGAGCTGCCGTGGTGGGTCACGATCGTGATCGCGGTGCGCGAGATCGGCGTCACACTCTTGCGCTTCTGGGTGATCCGCCACGGCGTGATCCCGGCCAGCCGCGGCGGCAAGGCGAAGACGATGACGCAGATCCTCGCCATCGTCGTCTACCTGCTGCCCCTGCCGGCCGGGGCCGACCCGGTGCGCTGGGCGCTGATGGGCCTCGCGGTTCTGCTGACCGTGGTCACCGGCGTCGACTACCTGGTCCGCGCCGTGCGCCTGCGCGCCGCCGGCCGGCGCGCCACGGGGTCCTGAGCGTGGGCCTCGACGAGGTGGCCGCACGGCTCGTGGCCGAGCTCACCCGGCGCGGTGAGACCGTGGCCACGGCCGAGTCGCTGACGGCGGGGCTGGTGTGCGCCACCGTCGCCCGCATCCCGGGAGCCAGCGCGGTGCTGCGCGGCGGGCTCGTGGTCTACGCGACCGAACTGAAGACCGCGCTGGTCGGCGTCGACGAGAAACTGCTGGCCGAGCACGGCGCCGTGCACCCCGAAGTGGCGGCCCAGCTGGCCGACGGAGCTCGCGAGCGCTGCGGCGCCACATGGGGGCTGGGCCTGACCGGCGTGGCGGGCCCGAGCGCCCAGGACGGGGTGGCGCCGGGCACGGTGTACATCGGGCTCAGCGGGCCCTCGACACGGATTGTCCGTACGCTGGCCAGGACCGGTGACCGGGACATGATCAGGACCGCGTCGGTGTCTTCGGCGTTTTCCCTGCTCGCGGAACATCTACACTGACGGGGGCGTTCGCCCTTGGCGGACGTACGTGTCAAGTCCTGCGCTCGGGGCACCGCTCTGGGTAACGTAGGAGGCACCAGTTCGGGAAGGAGGCGCGTGATGACCGTGCTGTTGCGTGAGGCGATCGGTGATCGGCTCCGTCATGCCCGCACCAACCAGCGTCGAACGCTGCGTGACATCTCCCGCGCCGCCCGGGTGAGCCTCGGCTACCTGTCCGAGGTCGAGCGCGGTCAGAAGGAGGCCTCCAGCGAGCTGCTGGCGTCCATCTGCGATGCCCTGGACCTTCCGCTCGGTGAGCTGCTCGGCAAGGTCGCGGCCGACGTGTCGGCGCTCGAGTCGGTGGAGGTCGCTCCGGTCGACGAGCGCGTGGTCGAGGGTGCCCCGAGGGAGACCGTGCCGGCGGATCGGGAAGCCACCGCGTCGGCGAGCGGATTCGAAGGCGGCCGCTTGGTGGGCGAGCTGGTCGGCGACGACTTGTCCGACCTGCGGCTTTCGCCCGCTCCGCGGATGAACACCCAGCTGCGGACCACGATCGGCGCGCCGAAGCTCGCGTCGACGATCGCCGCGTAACGACGCTTGGTGAACGCACGGCCCCGGGGTGTGACCCCGGGGCCGTGCGCGTATTTCCGGAATCGATCAGGGTCGTCCCTGAATTCCCCCGGGGTCGCCTGGAACGGCAGGGGCTGACCTGACACGATGGAACCCAACGCCGGGGTCGGGACGTTCAAGCTAAGGGGAGCGACGCCCCACCTCGAGACACACAGGGCCCGTGGGACGCAAGAAGGCAGGCGGAGGAGATGGCCAACCCGTTCGTGAAGTTCTGGAAGTACCTCATGGCGTCGTTCTCGTCGAAGATCGACGAGCACGCCGACCCGAAGGTGCAGATCCAGCAGGCCATCGAGGAGGCACAGCGCAATCACCAGGCGCTGACGCAGCAGGCCGCCTCCGTGATCGGCAACCAGCGTCAGCTGGAGATGAAGCTCAACCGGCAGCTCGGCGAGGTCGAGAAGCTCCAGGCCTCGACCCGGCAGGCCCTCGTGCTCGCCGACGAGGCCCGCGGCAAGGGCGACGAGCAGAAGGCGACCGAGTTCGAAACCGCGGCGGAGAGCTTCGCCGCGCAGCTCGTCACGGCCGAGCAGAGCATCGAGGACCTCAAGACGCTGCACGACCAGTCGCTGCAGGCCGCGGCGCAGGCCAAGAAGGCCGTGGAGCGCAATGCCACGATGCTGCAGCAGAAGCTGGCCGAGCGCACCAAGCTGCTCTCGCAGCTGGAGCAGGCGAAGATGCAGGAGCAGGTCTCCGCTTCGCTGAACCAGATGAGCCAGCTCGCGGCGCCGGGCAACACGCCGTCGCTGGAAGAGGTCCGCGACAAGATCGAGAAGCGCTACACCACGGCACTGGGGCAGGCCGAGCTCGCGCAGAACTCGGTGCAGGGCCGCATGCTCGAGGTGCAGGAGTCGGCCACGCAGATGGCCGGCCACTCGCGCCTGGAGCAGATCCGCGCGTCGATGCGCGGCGACTCGGTCGCGCAGGTCACCGACGGTGGTGCCGCGAAGTCGGCCGCCCCGTCCGCCGGTGCCGACATCCAGCGTGAGATCCAGGCCCGCGTGCAAGCCGAGCAGGGCAAGAACCCGGCCTGACCGCCGGGCTCGAGGACGAACCCCGGGGGTAGGGCATGGCCGGCAGCGGTGGGCGGCGGGACTTCAGCGAGTTCAACGCCAAGCTCGAGAAGCACATCGAGAAGCTGCCGGACTACGCCCAGCGTGCCCAGGAGAAGCTGCAGCGGTACTTCCCGCCGGCCGACCAGGCCGGCGGGAAGCCCACCGCCCGTCCGACCGCACCGCACCGGCCCGCACCGCCCGTGGTGCGCCGGCCGACCACGTTTTCCCAGGTGGCGGGCCAGGTTCCGGCCGTCGCCGAGGCGCGTGCGAAATGGCAGCGGTGGAACGAACCCGCGGCCAAGCACCAGCGGTGCATCACCCGCACGTCACGGGTGCTCACGCTGTGGTTGCTCATCACGATTTTCCTCGGTGTCCTGACCGTGCTCGCCGGCACGGGCCTGATGGGCGCCGGCGGCACCGACGTGGCCCAGACCGTGCTCGCGGGGTTCGGCACGCTCGTGTTCGGCACGTTCAGCGTGCGGACCGGGCTGAAGCTGCGTCAGCTGAAAAAACTCGAAATTCCCGGGGTCGCCGAGGGTGGCGCCCCGCCGCCGTTGCCGCCGGCCGCCTCGGCCGCCCGCGAGCCCATGGAACGCCTGGCGGAGTCCGAAGCCTCCCTCGGCGAGCTGCTGCGCCAGCTGTCGGTGCCCACCTCGACGGGCACGGCCGCCGTGCCGGAGGTGTCGGTGGCCGACGCCCGCGCCACGGCCGTGGAAGCGGCCCGTGCGCTGCGGGGCTTGGCCGCACGCGTCCAGGCCATCGAACGCGGCCGCAACTCCGCCCCCGAACGCGAGCGTGGCGCGCTGGACGCGGCCGTCGCGAAGCTGCGTGAACAACTCGACGACGGCATCGAAGGTTTCGGCAGCCTGGTCGCCGCCGCGGGCCGCGCGGTCGCGGCGAGCAGCGACGGAATGGGCACGTCGAAGCAGGCGCTCACCGACGCGACCGACCACCTGGCCGGGCTGGCTTTGGCCCTGCGGGACCTCGCCTGAGCCGTTCGCGGTACCGGTGAGCGGGATTCTCCCGGGTGATTTCTTCCGGCCAGTGCGGATTCCCGCACGGTGACCGGGTGCTGCACGGCGCCCCGGAACGAGCCGGATGGCGCAGTTTGGTTTTCCGGTCGGCCTAGCCACGGTCACCGAACGCCGACCACCGGTGGTTCCCGCCGCATACCGAAACAATGGCGTAATCCGAAACAGCTGGTTACGGAAACGCGTGCGGTTTAACGTTTTTCTCATGAAGTCAGTGGTGGCACCCGCCAGGATCGGCGCCGTGGCCTGAGGTTCCGCGACGCCGGACGTACACAGTGGACTCATCCGTTCCCGTCGAGGAAAGGACCCTCCGTGACCACGCTCCCGCCCGAACCGGAACCCGTGCCCGTTCCCCCGCCCAGCGCGCACCAGCGGGTGGTGGCCGCGTTCGAACGGCTCGCCCAGGTGGACCGCCCCGAACTGTGGATCAGCCTGCGCACCCTGGGAGAAGTACTGGTCGACGCCAAGGCCGTCGACGAACGCGTCCGCGCCGGGGAAGACCTCCCGCTGGCCGGGACCGTTCTCGCGGTGAAGGACCTCATCGATGTCGCCGGGCTGCCCACCACCGCGGGGTGCCCGGGTTTTTCGCGTGTGCCCGTGACCAGCGCCACGGCGGTCACACGGCTCACCGGCGCGGGTGCCGTGGTGCTGGGCAAGACCAACCTCGACCAGTTCGGCTCCGGGTTGGCCGGCACGCGCAGCCCGTACGGCGCGGTCGCGTCGGCCGGCGATCCGCAGAAGGTCGCGGGTGGGTCCAGCAGCGGCTCTGCCGTGGCCGTCGCGCTCGGGATCGCCGACCTCGCGCTCGGTACTGACACCGCCGGGTCCGGACGGGTGCCGGCCGCGCTGAACGCCGTGGTCGGCCTCAAACCGACGCTCGGGCTCGTGCCGAAGACCGGCGTTTTCCCCGCCTCCCCGTCGTTCGACTGCGTTTCGGTGTTCGCGAGCAGCCTCACGCTCGGACAGCGCGCCCTGGCCGTGCTGACCGGCCCGGACGGTGTGGACCCTTCAGCGCGCGGCTGGCCCGCCGACGTGCGGCTGGGCGCGGGAGAGCATCCGCGCGTCGCCGTCCCGGACTCCGCCGGCCTCGCCGCGCTTTCCGGACCGGCGCGGCGTGCGTTCGGCGTGGCGGTGGCTTCGCTGACCGCCGCCGGCGCGGTGATCGAACCGATCGACCTCAGCGTGTTCTTCGAAGCCGGCGCGCTGCTCTACGGCAGCGCCCTGGTGGCCGAACGCTACGCGTCCGCGGGCGAACTGCTCGCCGCGAAACCCGAAGGCGCCAACCCGACGGTGACCGGCCTGGTCGCCGCCGCGGGCACTCACCTCGCTCACGAACTCGCCGACGCGCAAGGCCGTGTTGCCCACCTGCGCGCGGCCGCCCGCGACGTGCTCGGCTCGTGCGACGCCCTGCTGCTGCCCACCGTCCCCGACCACCCCGACCTCGGCGAAGCCCTGGCCGATCCCCTCGGCGTGAGCGCGCGGCTGGGCACGTACAGCGCCTTCGTCAACGTGCTCGACTTCGCCGCGGTCACCGTGCCCGTCGCCCCGGGCGACAAGCGACCGTTCGGCGTCACGATCGCGGTACGCGCGTTCGAGGACCAGATCGCGCTCGACCTGGCCGCCGTGCTCACGGGCGAACAGGCTCGCGAGCCCTACCCGCCGGAGGGCGTGGACCTGGTGGTGTTCGGGGCCCACCTGCGCGGCCAGCCCCTCCACGAGGACCTGCGTGGCGCCCGGTTCGTCGCGCCGGTCCAGACCACCGAGCAGTACCGCATGGTCCTGCTCGACACCGACCCGCCGCAACCCGGTGTCCTCCCTGGCCGCGCCTCCCTGGACGGCGAACTGTGGCGGCTCTCCCCAGCGACCTTCGGCCGCTTCGCGGCGACCCTGCGGCCACCCTTCGTCCTCGGCCACGTCGAACTCGACGACGGCACCACACCCCTCGCCGTCCTGTGCCCCCCGACCACCACCGCCCCACCTCTGGACCGTTACGAGTCCTGGCGGGGATATCTGCGGTTCGTGAGTACGGCGGGGTCGCGGTCGGTCGGCTGACCTCGGCGCCGCTTGCCGTGCCGCACGCCGGCTTCGGCCTGGGTCGCACCGGTGGGCCGACCTCGGATCGGCAGAGCGGCGCTGAAACGACGACCTGCGGTGCCCGAAGCCCGCCGGGAGTATTTCGGCGCGTTCGCTGTGGCTGTGCTCTCGTGCAGCCGATCCGAGCGGCGCGTCGCCCGTGCGCGGCTACTTGCCGTGCCGGGCGATGCCCCGGCCGACCCGGCGCACCAACGCCGGACCGTGCAGGGCGAAACCCGTGTACAGCTGCACCAGGCTCGCGCCCGCGTCGAGGAGGCGGGTGGCGTCGTCGGGGGAGAGGATGCCACCGACGCCGATGAGGGGCAGTTTGCCCTCGGTGTGGGAGTGCACGAAGCGGACGACTTCGAGCGAGCGCGCGGTGAGGGGGCGACCGGACAGGCCGCCCACCTCGCCGGCGAGGTGGGCCTCGGCCGGGGCGACGCCGGTGCGCGAGAGCGTGGTGTTGGTGGCGATGAGGCCGGCGACGCCGTGCTCGAGGCAGACCTCCAGGAGCTCCGCCAGCGCGGAGTCCGTGAGATCGGGTGCGACCTTCACCAGCAGCGGCGTGTCACCGCCCAGCTCGGCCGACGTGCGGCGCAGCTCGGCGAGCAGCTCGCCCAGCGCGGCTTTGTCCTGCAGTGCACGCAAGCCCGGCGTGTTGGGCGAGCTGACGTTGACGGCGAAGTAGTCGGCGTACGGGTGCAGCGCGCGCAGCGAGAAGCGGTAGTCCTCCACGGCGTCGTCGAGCGGCGTCACCTTGGACTTGCCGATGCTGACGCCCAGCGGCACCCCGGGCTTGCCGTCCGCGGCGAGCCGACGGGCGAGGGCTTCGGCGCCGTCGTTGTTGAAGCCCATGCGGTTGATCACGGCGTCGCTCTCGGGGAGGCTGAACAGCCGCGGCTTCGGGTTGCCCGGCTGCGCGTGCCGCGTGACGGTGCCGACCTCGACGAACCCGAACCCCAGCGCCGGCCACGCCGACAGGGCGCGCCCGTTCTTGTCCATGCCCGCGGCCAGCCCCACGCGGTTCGGGAAACGCAGCCCCAGCACGGTCACCGGGTCGTCGGTGCCGTAGACGCGCGCGAGCGGCCCGAGCGCGGGCCCCACGCGGCTCAGCAGGCGCACGGTGCGCTCGTGCACCAGCTCGGGATCGTGGTAGGCCAGCCGGTACAGCCCGGGTCGGGCGATCTTCTCGAAGAGCACGCGCCCATGCTGCCTCATCGACCGCGCGGCGGCGCTCGGAACCCGGCTCGCCTGTGGCGCCGGTCGCGAGCGGTCGTCACGCACCGGCCGTGCGCACCGCCGCGGGCACGAGCCGGCCGAGCACGTCGGCGAGTTCCCGAGGCCGCGAAAGCCGAGGCGAGTGGTCCGAGTCCACCGACACGACCTCGTCGAAGCAGGCGGCCTGGTGCATCGCCCGCTGCGCTGCGAGGGTGACCGCTTCGTCGCGAAGTGTCTCCACGTAGGCGGGTTCGTGCCGGGCGATGGGCGGACATTGCGCGATCTCGTCGCGCTCGAGGAGTTCCGCTCCTCGCTCGCCGGGCGGTACCAGCACGGTGGATCTCGAAGCAGGTGTCTCGTCGCTGCCGGCGGACCACGCGCCGGCCGTGCTCTCCGGCGACTGTGCGCAAGACGTCGCGCGGGCCGCCGCCGGCCCGGACACGTAGACCAGGTGGGCGATCCGGTGCGGAACCCGCTCCGCGGCCTGCGTGACGGTGCACCCGCCCGGCTGTGGCCCACGAGCACCACGGGCCTTCCCGCCGTCTTCCCGCGCGCGAGTACGGCGTCGACGCAGTCGTCGAAGGTTGTCGCGGTCATCGGCCGTCGCGGCCGGGCAGGTCCACCGCGTCGACGGTGTGCCCGGCCGATTCGAGCAGCGGGACGAGCCCGTCCCAGCACCCCGCGCCGTGCCATGCACCGTGCACCAGCACGAAATGAGCCCTTGAACGGAAGGGCGCTTCGAGGTGCCGCCCGGGGCACTCGCCGGTCGGGTTGCGACGGTGGCGAGCGGTTGGTGGCCGGCGAGGAACCGCCACCCGGCCTCGGCGGGCTCACGGCCGGCCGGCGTGGTTTTGCTTCCACTCGTCTTCGAGCATGGCGTAGACCAGCTCGTCGGTCCATTCGCCCTTGACGATCTCGTTTTCCTTCAGGTGCGCTTCCTTGCGCATGCCGAGGCGCTCCATCAGTGCGCTCGACGCGGTGTTGCGGCCGTCGCAGCGCCCGATGACGCGGTGCAGCCCCAGGTCCTCGAAGCCGATGCGCAGCAGCTCTTTCGTGGCTTCGAGCGCGAGGCCGCGGCCGTGGTGATCGGGGTGGAAGACGAACCCGATCTCGCCCTGGCGGTGCTCGGAGCTGAGGTACTCGAGGTTCAGGTCGCCGATCAGCTGGCCGGTCTCGGCGAGCTCGACGGCGACGGCCAGGAGCTGGCCCTCCTGCGTGAGGGTCGCTGAGTGCACCCGCTTCGCGAGCGCGGCGGCGGACTCGGCCCGGCTGCGCGGCCCCCAGTAGAGGTAACGGGCGACGTCGGCCCGTGACTGGAACGAGTTCAGGGCATCGAGGTCCTCGAGCCTGAACGGGCGCAGGAGCAACCGTTCGGTGGTGATCGGGTAGTCGGGCCTGAGCATGCCGTTCAGGCTAGCCACGTGCGGCCGTTCGGGGTACGGGAACGGTCGGATCGATCGCCGGACGGTCGCCCGGCGGGGCCCGGCGGCGAGATCTCGCCTGATGAAGGGGTGCTCCCGGGGCGCCTCTCGGACGCCGTCAAACGTCCGAGTCCAAGCCGGACCGGTGCTCGAAAGCCCCGGGAGCCCGGTGACTGCCTGGTATTCGCTATCAGGCAAACACGCGAAGCAGGCGATGAGCCGAAGGTGGCTCAGGTTGTATCGCTGCTCAAAGTCCCTACGCGTGCCATCCGCTAGCGGACAGCCACCTCACGAGTCCTGTGAGAATACAACTTAGGACCACCTCCTCTCTCGTGTAAGACCACGCTAACCGCGAATGCCGGTGCGCGGCAACATCATTTCGGCGAACTCACGCCGCCGTGCCGGGGATGTCCGAATCCGTTCGCCGGGCGCGAACAGGCCGGTCAGGCGACCGGGCGCGGACCCGGCTGGCAGCGCGGGCAGAACCACGTGGGCCGCCGGTACACGCCCTCGCCCTGGTCGCCGACCTCGACCCGGCCGCCGCAGCGGAAACAGCCCTGGCGCGTGCGCTCGTAGACCCAGTTCTGCCGTCCGCGCGTGAGGTCGCCCGTGGTCACCTGGTCCCACCGCCACGCGTTGGCCACCAGCAGCTTGCGGGCCAGGGCCACGACCCGCCCCGTATCCACTTCGGACACCGGGGTCCACGGCGAAACCTTGAGCAGGAAGCAGATCTCCACCTTGTAGAGGTTGCCGACGCCGGCCATGATCCGCTGGTCGAGCAGCGCGTCGCCCAGCTCGCGATCCGGCTGCGCGGCGAGCGCGGCGGCGGCCCGGGCGGCGTGCTCTTCGGTCCACTGTGGATCCAGCAGGTCCGGCCCGAGGTGACCGACGAGGTCCGCTTCGGCTTCCGTCGGCACGAGTTTCAAATCATGCAGGCGGAATCCGATCGCCTGCACGTCGGCCGAGGCGAGGACCACGCGCGCGTGGTGGGCGGGGCGGCGCCACCGCTGCCCGGCGGGGTAGATCTGCCAGCTGCCGTCCATGCGCAGGTGGCTGTGCAGGGTGAGGTCTCCGGAGAAGCGGGTCAGCAGGTGTTTGCCGACGGTGGCGGTGCCTTGCACCGCGCGGCCCGCGAGGTCCACAGTGGCCAGTGCGGGGTGTCGGAACTCCCCGCGTACCAAGGTCTTGCCGGTGAGCGCCTTGTCGAGCAGCTTCCCGTGCAGGAACACCGTGTCGCCCTCGGGCACGGGTCAGCCCGCGGTCTCGGGCACTTCGGCCGGCTCGACGGTGGTCTCGGGGGTCTCCGGGTCCTCGTCGCCGCGCACGCGGTGGCGCCCGGCGCGGTTGGAGCGCAGGATCTTCGCCAGCACCATGTTGAACGTGAGCGCGATCTCCTGCGCGCCGGGGGAGTGCCACTCGTGGATCGGGCTGCACGCGCCCTGCGCCTGCTGCACGGCGAGCCGGTCGGGGATCGCCGTGGGCATCACCAGCGAGCCGAAGTTCTCCCGCAGCTCGGCGACGCGGAACTGGTGCTCGTACGACCGCACGCGCAGCTTGTTGACCAGCACCCCGATCGGGCGCAGGCCGGGGTTGCTCTCCTCGCGGATGCGTTCGATGGCCTCGAGGGCGCGCTGGGCCCCGGCCACGGCGTACATCGTGGGCTCGGTCACGATCAGTGCGCTGTCGGCCGCCACCAGGGCGGATTTCGTCAGCCGGCCCAGTGACGGCGGGCAGTCGATGACCACGAGTTCGTACGGTTCCTCGCGCAGCGGGTGGTGGTGCAGCTCGTCGAGCGCGCGCGAGAGGTTCTCCAGGCGCCGGCCGTCGGAGTCGGGCTCGTTGAGCAGCTCCAGCTCCTCGGCGCCGACCAGCACGTCGACCTCGTCGCTCCACACGCTGGGCGCGATCGCGCGCTCGAGGACGGCCCGGGCGGGCGTTTCGAGGACGTCGGCGAGGGTCGCGTCGGTGTAGGGCGGGTCGAGCGAGGTCGTGGCGTTGCCCTGCGGGTCGAGGTCGGCCACGAGCGTGCGGGTACCCCTACGCAGAGCGGCCGACGCGATACCGAGCGCGACCGTCGTTTTACCGACGCCACCCTTGAGGCTGAGAACGGCGACCGTGTGCACTCGGCACAGCCTACGGGCCGTGCGTGGGGTGGGTCGCGACGAAGGTGCCGAACACCTCTTCCGGGCAGGCCCGGGTGACGGCGGGTGACCGGTGGGCGGGCACTACCCTGTCCGACTATGAAGACGGACACCGTGGCGGCCCGGGGTTCGGGCGCCGTTCGCCGGGCGCTCGAAGCGGAGCTGCGGGCGGCTCGCGCCCGGGGCGTGGAGCAGCCCTCCGTCGTCGACGTCGGCGGTGGCAGCGGCGGCTGGGCGGTGCCGTTCGCGTCGGCGGGCTGCCTCGTGACGGTGGTCGAGCCCAATCCCAACGCGCTCGCGACGCTGCGGCGGCGCGCGGAGGAGGAACGCGTCTCGCACCGGATCACGGTGATCGCGGACGACTCCGATGCGCTCGGCGCCCACGTCGAGGCCGGTTCGGCGGATCTCGTGCTGGCCCACGGGCTGCTCGAGGTCGTCGACGACCCGGCGGTGGCGCTCGCGGCGCTGGCCGCGGCCGTGAAGCCGGGTGGAGCGCTGTCGGTGCTCGTGGCCAATCGCAACGCCGCCGTGCTGCACCGGGCGCTGGCCGGCCGGATCGCCGAGGCCCAGCGGCTGCTCGTCGGCGAAGACGGGGTGGTGCCCGGCGGGCGCGACACCGTGCTGCGCCGCTTCGACAGCGCAGGCCTCACCGGACTGCTGGTGGCCGCGGGGCTCGAGGTGACGCTGCTGCAGGGCGACCGCGTGATCTCCGACGTCGTGCCCGGCGAGGTGCGCGAGGACGAGCTGGCGGCGTTCGAGGTGGCGGCGGCTTCGGTGCCGGCGCTGCGCGACGTGGCCGGCCGCCTGCACGCCATGGCGCGGCCCGCGGGGGCCTGACCTCGGCGTTCCCGGTTTTGTCGGTGGTCGGCGGTAGCGTGCGGTTCCGTGGGGAGCAGAAACGCCGAACTGCCCAGCGGCATGGCCCGCTACCGCGTCACCACGGGTGCCGAGACGCTGCCGGACGACACCGGCTGCGCGATCCTGCACGTGGACATGGACGCGTTTTTCGTGTCGTGCGAGCTGAGGACGCGGCCTGAGCTGGTGGACCGGCCCGTGGTGGTGTCCGGCGGCGGGCCGCGCTCGGTGGTGGCCGCCGCGAACTACCCCGCGCGCAAGTACGGGGTGCACTCGGCGATGCCGTACTCCACGGCGAAACGGTTGTGCCCGCACCTGGTGTGCCTCCAGCCGACGTCCGGGCTCTACGGCGAGGTGTCGCGGCAGGTGATGGACATCTTCCGCGAGCTGACGCCGCTGGTGGAGCCGCTGAGCCTGGACGAGGCGTTCCTCGACGTGAGCGGGGCGCTGCGGCGGCTGGGGGCCACGCCGGCGCGGCTGGGCGCGCGGATCCGGGCACGGGTGCAGGCCGAGCACGGGATCACGTGCTCGGTGGGGGTGGCGAAGGTCAAGTTCGTGGCCAAGCTCGCGTCGGGGATGGCGAAGCCCGACGGGATGGTCGTGGTGCCGGCGGCCGACACGCTGGCGTTCCTGCACCCGTTGCCGGTGTCGGCGCTGTGGGGCGTCGGGAAGCGCACCGAGGAGCAGCTGAGGCAGCAGGCGCTGCACACGATCGCCGACGTCGCGGCCGCGCCGCCCGCGCGCCTGCGGCGGTCGCTCGGCAACGCGATGGGGGAGCACCTGTGGGCGCTCGCCAACGGCCACGACGACCGCGCGGTGGTGCCCGAGTCGGCGGAGAAGTCGATCGGGGCGGAGCGGACGTTCGACGTCGACCTGCACAGCCGCGACGAGCTGGGGCTGGAGCTGCTGCGGTTGTCCGAACGGGTCGGCGCGACGCTGCGGGCCCGCGGGCTGCGCGGCCGCATGGTGTCGATCAAGGTGCGGTTTGCCGACTTCCAGACGATCACCCGGGCGCGCACGCTGTTCACCGCGACGGACGTCGCACGCGACATCCACCGCACGGCCGTGGAGCTGCTGACCGAGCACGCGCCGACGGGGGCGGTCCGGTTGATCGGGGTGCGGGTCGAGGGGCTCGACACGGGTGAAGGCGGGGAGCAGCTGCAGTTCGCGTCGGCGGAGCCGCGCTGGCGCGACGCCGAGGTGGCGGCGGACGTGGCGAGGTCCCGGTTCGGGTCGGCGGCGGTGCGGCCGGCGTCGTTGCTGACTCCGTCGGAATCTTCGCCGTCGGTGCCGACTCGGGCACAGCCACGGGTGTCGGGGCAGCCGGGGGCGGTGGGTTCGTCGGAGGTGTCGGCGTCGTCGCGGTCGCCGAGGTCGCCAGGGTTGCCGCTGTCGCCGCGGGAGAAGTGAATCTTGTCCGGTGTTGTGTCGCGTTCGGTGGTTGTTGTGCCCTTGCGGGTCGTCGAGAGGGTGTCTTCGGCCCGTCGTGACCCAGTGTCAACCCACGTCGGTCGTGATTTCCCCCAATTCGATCCCTTCTGGATGCGGGATCGGGTAGTCGGACGCGCGCGGGGCTCGTATCCTGGACAGTGCGGCCCCGCCTGGGGTCGGCAGTTGGGTCCAGAACGTTGCGCGGCCCGGCGCCCGCGACAGCTGTGCCGGAGGAGGAAAGATGCCACTCTCCGAGCATGAGCAGCGGCTGCTCGATCAGATCGAGCGCGAGCTCTATGCCGAGGACCCCAAGTTCGCATCCACGGTGCGTGGCACCCGGTTGCGCCGCCCCGCCCGTCGACGGCGAATCCAAGGGATCGCCCTGTTCGTGGTGGGTGTCGCGTTGCTGGTGCTCGGCGTGGTGGTGCCCGTGCTGCGGGTTGCCGACATCCCGTTGATCAGCGTGCTGGGGTTCCTCGTGATGTTCTTCGGGGTCATGATTGCCGTCACATCCATACGCCACGGCGACACCGGCCGCGGTACCTCCGCCGGCGGGGGTGGCGGCGGCAAGGGCTCGGGCGGGAAGAGCTCGTTCACGCAACGCATGGAAGAGCGCTTCCGCCAGCGCTTCGAGGAGCAGTAGCTCCGCTGGGAAGCTTGTCGGATCCGCGCCTCGCCCGTTCGGGTGGAGCGCGGATTTCTCATGCGCGGGCGGGTCGGGCTCGGGGTCGAGGTCGCCTTGGTGGCGGTAGCGGCGGCAGGCTCGCAGGTCGTCCGTGGCGCGCTGGTGGGTGGGTTGTTGTAGTTGCTGTGGCAGGGACTGTCCGCAAGGCCGCTCGCCTCACTGACGGATGGCCGTAGTCCGCCGCCCCGTAACCCGTGGTGCCCCAGCGGTGCCCTCCGGCGGAATCACCTCACCCACGGCGAGGCCCGCTCACCTCGGCGATCCTTGATCGTTTCGGTGATCGTCGGTGTGTGGTGGCGATCGCCGGGCAGTTGATGGCGAATCGCGGGCAGCCGGTGGCCAGTCTCGGGTTGCTGTGGGCCGGCCTCGGGCTGCGGGTGGCCAGTGTCGGGTATGCCGGTGGTCAGCCTTGGTTTGCTGGTTCCCAGCCCCGAGGCGGCCCGGTGGGCAGATCCGGGCTGGCGACCAAGCCGCAGACCTGGCTCACGGTCAGCAGGCTCGCGACCCGTTCACCACCGCCGACTTGCCCCAGGCTCGTCGCGGGCTCAGCTTGGCCACCGCCCTGCACGTCTTCTCCGCAGGTTCGGAATAAACCCCGTGTGGGTGACCCGCGCAGCTGTTACGGCCGGGAAAACCCCAGCTCAAGCACTTATCCACACCCACCCGTGGTTGTGGATGATCAACCGTCCGCGCATCCCGGCCTCCCGTTTTTATCGGTGCTCGCCGGTACGCTGGAAGTGGGCAGGCCCCCTAGGGAGGGCGGGGTCTGTCTCCTGGGGGTTCGGCGGGGCACAGGCTCCGGTGCGTGCGCGTGTGGATCATGCGGTCGTCCGGACCAACAGCGCTGGCTCCCAGCGCTCCGCTCAAGTAGCGAGATCAAGTCCACGCCCCGCGCCGACTGCCTTCGGGATAGGGGCTTCGGATCGACGAGGGCTCGATCAAGTGGTCGGCGAGTGCGCTGTGCCATCCCGCGCTCGCTGTGAGCGAAGCAGTCCAAGGCAGGCCGTCCTCTGGCCGAGCCGTCTTCAAATCGGAGCCTGCGCCGACGTCGTCGGGAGGCAGGGGTGCCCGATCGACGTTGGCGCGATCAAGCGGCAGACCAGCGCGCTGTGCCATCCCGAGTCCGCTGCGAGCAGAGTCGCGGCTCAAAGCCGAGCGGCTGATGCCAAGCAGTCCAAGGTAGGCCGTCCTCTGCCCGAGCCGTCCTCATATCGGAGCCTGCGCCGACGTCGTCGGGGGCAGGGATGCCCGATCGACGTTGGCGCGATCAAGCGGCAGACCAGCGCGCTGTGCCATCCCGAGTCCGCTGCGAGCCAAGCAGCGGCTCATGCCGATCAACCTGGAGCCGAGCAGCCTTCAGGTCGAGCCGTCCTCGCGTCGAGCAGCCATGAAACGGAACGGGCCACAGCCGAGCAGCCCCCGAGCGAGCACCCCAAAGAACGAGGAGCCCCCAAGCCCGAGCGGCCCACAAGACTCAGCGGCCCGAGCCGAGCCGTCCTCATGCCGAGCGGCCCCAACCCAAGCTGATCCCAGCCCGAAGACCGCCCCCACTCACGGCCGACGCCGCAAGACCGACCGAGGGAACAACCGCCCCCGCAACGAAAGCGGAGCCGTACTGCGGAGACTCTGGCGAAGCTGGTCGAAAGCCGGCGCCAGGTCCGGGTCGGCGAGGGGGCTGTCGCTGTACCAGGTCCGCTCCACCGCGCCGATCACGGTGCGCAGGCCGGCGCGGCCCGCGTCGTCGAGGTGGTGGCGTTCGGCGATCTTCTGGCCGGCCACGCGGACCGTGTCGCTGTCGGTGAGGGGGAGGCCGCGGTCGGCGCACTCGGCTTTGAGTTCGCGCCACGCCGCGTCGGCGGAGCCGGGGGCGTGGGTGACGATCGCCTGCAAGTGGCGGCGGCGCGAGAGGTCGCGCAGGGCGGCGGGGCCGCCGAGGGCCAGAGCCAGCAGGACGACGATCACGGCGAACCACCAGGCCACCAGGCCGGCCAGGAATCCCAGCGCGGCGACCAGCAGCACGCCGCCCGCGAGGGGCAGCCACAAGGCGGCCTGGCTGGTGCGGGCGACTGGAGCGGCGGGGGCGCGCACGAGGACGTCGCCGTCGGGCACATCGCCAGGCGCCGGGCCCGCCGCGGCGCCGGGAGTGCCGGGTGCGGGAGGACGGCGGCGCAGCACGTAGGCCGTGACGACCGCGGCGGCGCCCAGCACGGCGAGCACCGCGGCCAGGATGGCGAGCCACCCGTCCTGGGACTCGGCCGGGGTGGCGGCGGCGGGGGTGGCCTCGTTCTGACCCTTGTCGAGCGGGGACTGCGTGCTGGGGCTGTTCGAGCGGGGCGCGGTGGGGATGTCGTCGGTGGCGTTGGGCTGCTGGGAGTTCTGGCTGTTCTGCTGCAGGTACGGCGGGACGATGCCCCGGCCGTCGGCCAGCGGCGTCGGGTCGAAGCTGACCCAGCCCTTGTCGCCGAAGTAGGCCTCCACCCAGGCGTGGGCGTCCTGGGAGCTGATCGACTGGTAGTCGCCCTTCGGCACGCCCGGGGTGAAGCCGATCGCCACCCGCGCGGGGATGTGGGCGACGCGCAGCATCACGGCCATCGCCGACGCGTACTGCTCGCAGTAACCGCGCTTGCCGTTGAGGATGAAGTCGGCGAGGGCGTCGGCGTCGGTGGCGTCGGCGGTCTTCGTGTCGTAGATGAATCCGTTCTGCGCGCTGAAGAACTGCCACAACGCGGTGGCGCGGTCGAAGTTGTTGGTCTTGCCCGCGATGAGCTGGTTCGTCTTCGCGATCACCCGCGGGTCCACGCGGCCGACCTGCGAGTAGAACGCCGGCACCTCGTCGGACTTCGGGTCGGTGACGCGCAGGTCGGCCGCCGTCGGCTCCTTCAGCGACGCGACCTCGGTGTAGGTCGGCGCGGACTCGCTCTTGGTGGTGAACACGGCGCCACTGACCCGGTCGTACAGCCACTGCGACGACAGGCCCCGCAGCGCCCGCGGGGTGCCGTACACCGGCAGCCAGTTGTCCACCCAGCGAGTCGGCTGGATCTCGATCTGGCGAGACACACCGGTGCCGTCGTCGCCGGGTGCGGCGGGCAGGGTGCTGTTGGCGAGCACGCCGGTCTGCGCCTGGCCGCCGCCGCGCAGGCCCCAGCCCTGGTTGGGCGTGTAGGTGTCGAGGGTGAACGCGCGCAGGTAGCGCCGGTCGTTGCCGAGGCCGCGGACCTGGAACAGCTCCGTGTTCTCACCCTGGTCCAGCAGGCCGCGCAGCTGCGTGAACGGCGCGACGCCGAACCCGCCGCTGCCGTCGCCGCCCGCCCCCGAGCCGGCGCCGAACGGGATCTTCCCGACGGTGCCCACCCAGGTGATCCCACCGCCGAGCAGCCCCAGCACGATCGCGGCGCTCACCACGGCCACGGGGGCCTGCAGCGCCCGCGCCCGGTTTTCCGAGCCCGGTGCCTCGCGGTTGCGCCAGCGCCGGTGCCGGTGGTTGCCGTCGAGGGCGAGCAGGCACGCGAACGCGGCCGCACCCAGCAGGAACGTCCACCACGGCAGCATTTCGTCCGACAGCGCCGCCGGCACCGCGTAGACGCACAGCAGCACCAGACCCGTCGCTGCCGGCGCCGCGGCCGCCACGGCGAGCGTGTCGACGAGCACCGCGACCAGCCCGATCGCGATCGTCACCAGGCACAGGATCGGCTGCGTGCCGTCGACCGGCGGCAGCCCGGTGCGGATCTGCTCCGCCGAGGCGGCGAGCGTCGACTGCAGCTCGCCCAGCGCCGTGGGGCCCGGGATGATCTTGAGAATGCCCTGCGTCGTGAACGCACCCGTGACCAGGAACAACAGCACCACGAGCTGCCCCAGCCCGACGAGCGCGGTCGGTGTGCGCAGCGACCGCAGCGCCAACCCGGTCGACGCGATCAGCACCACCGCGACGAACAGGTAGCCGAACCAAGCCCACCCGGCGACCACCCCGGTGAGCGATGTCGCCGCGCACAACGTCGCGACCCCCGCGGCGACGGGCGGCAGGATCCCGCTCGACCACACCGGCGTCGGCGCGGCCGGCTGCGGCGTCGGCGTGTGCGCAATGGGCGGCGGCGCCGGCGTGACGGGCGGCCGAGGTGCGGTGGTGGTCATCGTTCGCCGCCGATCAGGGCGGCGCGGTGGGCGCCGGTGCGGCAGAGTTCGGCCCAGGCCTGGGGCATGGGGGTCTGCGGTTCGGCGATCACGACGCCCCAGCCGGATGCGCGGAGCAGTTCTGCGGCGTCCGCCGTGGCGGCGGCCTGCTGGTCCGACGGGCCGGACCCGGCCCAGGCCGGGGTGTCCAGCAGGACCGCGAGGCTGCGGACGCCGCGCGGGCGGTAGCGGGCCAGTTCGTGCACCGACTCCGCGCTGACCGTGCCGAGCACCGCGATGAGCTCCTGTCCTTCGGCCGGGTCGTGCCCGAGCGTCACGTCGCGCTGGTGCGCGGGTTGCAGCGCGGCCAGCGAATCGAGGACGACGTTGTCGTAGCCTTCGCCGCCGTCGCCGGGGGCGTCGGCCAGGGTGATGCCGTGTTCGGTGACCAGGCGGACGCGGTGGCCGGAGCGCCGCAGGTGCAGCGCGACGGAAGCCGCGAACGACACCGCCCACTCGAGTGACGCGGTGGGGCCGGTGCCGTGGTGGGCGGCCGCGCGGTGGTCGATCAGCACGGTCGTGCCGCCGCGCCACGGGCGTTCCTCCACGCGCACCATGACCTCGTCGCGGCGAGCGGTGGAGCGCCAGTGGACCTTCCGCATGTCGTCGCCGGTGCGGTAGTGGCGCACGATCACGTCGGGCTCACCCTGCCCGGCGTGCAGGCGCACGGTGCCGTCGTCGCCCGCGCCCACGCCGGCGCCCCCGGGCAGCCCCCACAGGCCGACGACGCGGGGCACCACCACGAGCCGTGAGTGCCCGATCAGCTCGCGTTCGAACTCGCACAGCCCGAACGGGTCGGTGATCGTCGCGCGCAGCGGCCCCACCTGCTGGATCCCGCGCAGCATCGGCTGCAGCGGGTAGCGCAGCAGCACCCGGCGGTCGTGCGGCAGCCGCTCGACCACGAACCGCGGCCGCGAACCCAGCGCGTAGGGCACGCCGTCTTCGAGCAGCACCTCGCCGCCCGGGAGCCGGCCGCTGCGCCACAGCTCGAGGTGCACCTCGCCGCCCGCGCCGACGGACACGCGCTCCGGCCGCAGCGCGCGCGAGGCGCCGAGCCGCAGCCGGGTGGCCGAGATGAACGCCGCGACCAGAAGCGGCAGCGCCACCACGAACACGGCGACGCGCAGCAGGTCACGCTCGTTGAGCACCAGCGAGCACACGGCCGCGGCGATCCCCGCGGCCAGGAGGCAGCGGCCGCGGGTGGTCAGGCCGGACAGGGCACGCAGCATGCGGTTCTCGAATCGGGTAAGGGGATCAGCGGGTGCCGGCCGAGCCCTGCGGGACGGGGACGCGGTGCAGCACGGCGCGGACCACGTCGGTCGCCGAACGGCGGGCGGCGTGCGCTTCGGTGGTGAGCACGAGCCGGTGCGCCAGCACGGGCACGGCGACCGTGTGCAGGTCGTCCGGCACCACGTACTCGCGGCCCGACAGCGCCGCCTGCGCCCGCGCGGCCCGGACCAGGTGCAGCGTCGCGCGCGGGGACGCGCCGAGGCGGATCTCCGGGACCTGCCGCGTCGCGGACACCAGGTCCACGGCGTAGCGGCGGACCTCGGGGGCCATGTGCACCGAGCGCACGGTCTCGATGAGCCGCTGCACGGTCGCGCCGTCGGACACCGCCGACAGGTCGGCCAGCGGGTTGTGGCCCGCGTGCTCGTCGACCATGGCCAGCTCGGCCTGCTGGTCGGGGTAGCCGATCGACACCCGCGCGGTGAAGCGGTCGCGCTGGGCCTCGGGCAGGGCGTAGGTGCCCTCCATCTCGATCGGGTTCTGCGTCGCGATCACCATGAACGGCGCGCCGAGCCGGTACGTGCTCGTGTCGACCGTGACCTGGTGCTCCTCCATGCACTCCAACAGCGCCGACTGCGTCTTCGGCGAGGCGCGGTTGATCTCGTCGCCCACCACGATGTTCGCGAACACCGGGCCGGGACGGAACTCGAACTCGCCGGTCTGCCGGTTGTAGATCGACACGCCGGTGACGTCGCTCGGCAGCAGGTCGGGGGTGAACTGCACGCGGCTCACGGTGCAGTCGATCGACCGCGCGAGCGCCTTGGCCAGCGAGGTCTTGCCGACGCCCGGCACGTCCTCCACGAGCAGGTGACCCTCGGCGAGGAGGGTCACCAGCGCGATCCGGATGACGTCGGGCTTGCCGACCAGCACGCGCTCGACGTTGGCGGCGATGCGGCGCGCCGTGTCGTGCAGCTCGTCGAGGGACACTCTCGGGGCGTAGCCGTTGCCTCGCCCGTTCGGGGCATCCGCCGCGGGGTAGGCCGGCTGTCCGGCCCCGCTGCCCTGCTGTCCGGCAGAGACGGCGGACTGGATTCTCGACGTCACTCGTCCTCCTGGTGGCGCATGGCTGTGCGGCTTTCACCGGCTCCGCCGGGTCGCTCGCAATCCGCGCAGCGATCAGCCTTCCATCCAGTGTGTCAAACTCGGGCGAACTCGGCGGCGGAACCCCGCGAACGGACGCCGATGACTCTCCGGTAATGCTCCCTGTCCGCCGTTCGGGTGGTGGGAGTCGCGTTTCGGGCGCTCCCGCTGACGGACCGCACTCCCGTATGCTCCGAAACCGAAGTCGCTCGACTACGGAGAGGCGTAATCGCTCATGAGCGAGGTGGGGGCCGTACCGCTGCCCGACGTGCCGGGCCTGACGAGCGTCGGATCCGGGCGCGGCCGCTTCGCCGTGGCGCCGGAGCTGGCCACGGCCACCTACGCCAAGCTCGGCGAGCTGCAGGACGTCGTGGGCGAGATGGTGCGCGAGGCCAACGTGCTCGGCCGCTCCGTGCCCCTGGGCAGCGGGTACGCGTCCGAGGTGGGTGCGTTCATGGCCCAGTACGGTTTCGGCGGCGACGGATCCGCGGTGGCCCAGCTGACCGCGTTCGGCCGGCAGATCGAAGACCTCAAGGACCGCATCGACGCCGCGCTGAAAAAGTACCGGCGCGAGGACGACGCGGCAGCCGACGGCGTGGACTGCGCCGGTGGCTGAGCCCGTGCGCAAGATCCTCCTGCTCGTACCGGTTTTCCTGGTCCTCGCGGCCTGCGGCCGGTCGGTGGCGCCGAACGCCGCCGTCGCCGACGGCGGGCCGGCACCCGCGCCGTCGAGCACGGCGCCCACAGCGCCCACAGCGCCCACAGCGCCGACCATGCTGGCCGGTCTGGACCCGTGCGGGCTGCTCTCGCCGGGCGACCGGTCGAGCGCCGGGCTCACCGTGCTGGGCAAGCCGAAGACGATCGGCGAGGCCCGCGCGTGCGACTGGACCGTGCCCTCGACGTTCGGCGTCACGGTCACGCTCGACGAGACCGCAGGGCTCGCCAACCTCGACGTCTCCCACGGCACCCGCACCAAGAAGAAGGTCGGCGCGCACCAGGCCCTGCAGGTGGCGGACCGCAAGACCGCCGCCGGCACGTGCGCCGTGCTGCTCGGGGTCGGCGATTCCGCGAGCGTGCAGGTGGACGTGAGCAACGCCGGCTTCTCCGACACCACGCTGGCCTGCTCGCGCGCGGAGACCGTCGCCGGGCTCGTCGAGCCGAAGCTGCCCTGAGTTCCTGCTCCGTCTACCGGAAGGTGTGCCGTGCCCGCAGCCGTGCCCGAGCCGACGGCCCGTTACGAGTCCTTCAGCCACGAAGCGCTGGCCGCGCAGGTCGAGCAGGACAACGACCCCGTGGCCGCCGGCCAGGCCGGGGCGCGCTGGACCGAGCTGGCGCGCCGGTTCGAGGACTCCGCCGCTTCGCTCGCCGCGCTCTCGGCAGGCAGTGAAGAAACGTGGCAGGGCGAAGCGGGCGACGCGATGCGTGCGGTGCTCGCCCGTGCGGCGGGCTGGCTGGGGGAGTCGGCCGCGGTGTCCACTGTGGTCGGTGACTCCGTGGCGGGGCAGGCCGACGTCGCCGCGCGGGCCCGGGCCGAGATGCCGCCACCGGTGGAGTTCGACCCGGCGGCGATGATCCGCTCGGCCGCGGCGAGCGGCGACGTCCTGCGGCTGGCCGGGTTGTCGTTCGAACTGGACGCGCGCCGCGCCGAAGCCGAAGCGGCGCGGCAGAAGGCGATCGATGTCGTGCGCACCCGCGACACGGCGTTGCATGCCTTGGTCCCGGGCGTCGCGTTCCCGGACACGCCCGCTCTGGGTTCGGGGCCGGCTTGATCCGGCTCTCCGCGTCGGGCTTCGACGTGGTGTGGCACGACCTGGGGCTCGGCCGCGTGCCGGTGCCGCTGGCGGTGCCCGGCGTCGGCGCGACGGAAGCCGAGCGCGCGGCCGTGCGCGACGAGGTCTACCGCGGCCTGACCGACCGTGGCCTCTTCGACGGCCGGCTCGCCCCCGAGCTGGAAGACCGGTTGCGGCTGCTCGGCGGCGGTACGCGCTACGTCGCGTGCGAAGCCCTGGTGGACATGACCGCAGACACGCCGTTCCGCGCCGTGACCGCCGTGCGCGGCCGCGGCGGGGTGCTGGCGGTGCAGCCCGAACGGACGGTGGGGCTGAGCGGGATCCGCGAGGGGGAGCTCGTTTCGGCGCTCGTGGAGGTGCTGCCGGAGCTGTCGGCCGGGCCCGGGTTCGGGGTGAGCCTGCCGGCCGGGGGCTTCGACGCCACGTCGCCGGCCGCGGCACGCCAGGCCGAGGAGGTGGCGGGGATCCAGGCGCGGCCGGTGTTCGCGGCGGGCCAGTTCAGCGTCTACGAGCGCGAAAACGGCCGGCTCGTGCGCCTCGGCGGCCTGACGTGGTTCGACACGGACGCCGGCGCGTACTCCGCCTCGGTGTCGGGCGGGCGGGGCGGGCAGGACTGGGTGAACGTCGCCCCCGTCGACGGGCCCCGGCTCGGGGAACGCGTCCTGGCGCTGTTCGGCTGACCGGGATCAGGCCAGGTCGAGCAGGTTCGTCACGGTCACCGCGATGTCGTGCAGCACCAGACGGCTGCGCAGCTCGCGCACGCCGTGCTCGCGCTTGAGGCGGTCGACGACCGTCTCGAACTCCGCGGGGTCGAGGCAGGCGAGCCGCAGCTGGTAGTCGTACTCCCCGGTCATCCGCGCCCCCGAGACGACCTGCGGGATGTCGGCCAGACCCTGCTCGAACGCGGTGCGGTCGACGTCGGCGCGCAGCCGGATGTCGCTGACCATCGTGAGGCCGCGGCCCAGCGCGGCGGGGTCCAGCTCGGCGCGGAAACCCCGGATCACCCCGTCGGCCCGTAGGCGGCGCACCCGGTCCGCGACGGTGTTGGCGGACAGGCGCACCTGCTTGCTGAGCTCGTTGTAGGTGATCCTGGCGTCCTGGTCCAGCAGCCTGACGAGTGCGCGGTCGATGGCGTCCACGTCCTCGATTGTGCGGAACTCGGTGGTCCGGGGCAAGAGCCGAGGAAAGCTCGGCAGATCGCCGCTCTGGTCCGTGATTTCCGAGCCACTCGCGGTGTGATCCCTGGAAACGTACGGGGCATGCAAGTGCTGCTGCCGCCCGTTCTCCCCGTGTTCTCCGTCCTGCTCGTGACCGTTGCCCAGCGCCGGTTCGGCCACCGCCTCGGCGGCCGGCTCGTCGGGCTGCCGACCACGACGTTCCCGTTCCTGATCGTCCTCGTGCTCCTCGACGGCACCGGGGCCGCGGCGCAGGCCGCTCGCGGGACGGTGGCGGGCCAGCTCGTGGTCGCTTGCCTTCTGCCTCGCCTACGGGCGACTCGGCGGCCGGCTGCGCACCCCCGCGTCCGCCGTCGTGATCGCGCTGGTCGTGGCGGGTGGTGCGTTCGCGATCGCGGCGGAACCGCGGTCCCCGTGGGCTGCGGCCGGTCTCACCGGGGCGGTGGCGATCGGGGGTCTCGCGGCGTGGCCGCCGGTGCCCGCCCCGGTCGTGGCGGCTCACGGGCCGCGCTGGGAGGTGCCGGTGCGCGTGGTCGCCGCGGCCGGCGTCGTGACGACGCTGGCGGTGCTGGCCCGGGTGCTCGGACCGCAGGCCGCGGGTTTGCTCGCGTGCACGCCGGTCGTGCTGTCGATCCCGGCCCCGACGACGCACCGCGGTCCGGGGTTCCCGGCCGCCGAGACCCTGGTGCGCTCGGCTTTGCGGTCCCTGCCCGCGACCCTGGCGTTCACCGTGGTCGCAGCCGCGTGCCTGGTGCCGCTCGGCCCGGTGGCGGCCTTCGGCCTGGCATCGGCCGCGTTGCTCGTCGTCGATCACCTGACCGGCCGGCTGCCTGTGGCACAACCTGGCCGAGCGGCTGGGCGGACCCACTCGGCCGGTGATTCCGCGTGACATTTCTCCTCGCACCGGGTGGAATGCGAAGCCGGACGGCGAGGTTGTGGCCGAGGAGCGATGGCGAAGGAGAAGATGGTGACCAGCGTCGATGTAGCGGACACCGAGTCCGGGGCGGTCGAGCGCCGCGACCGGGCCGGGGTGCGCCTGCGCTGGCGGACCGTCTTCCACTGGGCCGTCGTGGCCGTCGCGTTGGGCTACCTCATCTGGCGGGTCCCGGAACTGGCCGGGCAGTTCGAGCAGCTCGACCACGTGGCCTGGGCCTGGGTCGCCGCGGCCGGGCTGTCCGGGCTCGCGGCACTGGCCGTCTACGGTGAGCTGCACCGCCAGCTGCTGCTGGTCGGCGGCGCGCACGTGCCGCCGTCGGCCGTGCAGGGCATCACCTTCGCGCAGAACGCCGTCTCCACCACCGTTCCCGTGGTCGGCGGGGCCGGGTCGCTCGCCTACGCCATCGCCCAGCTGCGCCGCCGCGGGGTCGACAGCGCGCTGGCCGCGTGGGCGGTCCTGCTGGCCGGGATGATCACCACGGTGCTGCTCATCGTGCTGGGCTGCCTCGGCCTCGCCTGGGCCGGGCGAGTGCCGGCGCCGCTCGCGGTGCCCGCGGCCGTGGTCGTCGCGGGCGGGTCCACCGGCGTGTGGCTGCTGCTGACGCACCCGGCGGTCCTGCAACGCGGCCTGACGTCCCTGCTCCGCCTCTTCGGCCGCACCCCCGGTTCCTGCCCGACGTGCCGCAAGACCTGGCTTGAAAAGGCCGACGCCGCGGCGCTGCAGCTGTCGCAACGCGTCGCGCGCTTGCGTCCCGGCGGCGCCCGGTGGAGCGTCCTGCTGGTACTCGCGCTCGGCAGCTGGGGATTCGACTTCTTCGCGCTCATCGCCAGCGCCGAGGGCACCGGCACGCACATCCGCTGGGACGTCCTCGCCGTCGGCTTCCTGGTCGTGCAGGCCAGCATCGCCCTCCAGATCCTTCCCGGCGGCGCCGGCCTCGCCGAAGCGGGCCTGCTCGGCGTGCTGGTCGCCGCGGGTGTGCCGGCCGCGCCCGCCGCCGCGACCGTGCTGATCTACCGCGCGATCAGCTGGGCCGGGCTGTCGCTGGTCGGCTGGGTCGTCTACGCGCTGCAGCCCCACACCACGCCGGCCCACCGGCACCGATCGGGCGAGCCCGCCGTGGCGCCGTCGATGCCGGCCGCCTGACTCCTCCCACCGAGCCGCATCGGCGTCCCCACCCGGCCCCACGCGATTCCCCACCGGCCCCCCGACGGTCCCCCACCGCGCCCCACCCGGTTCCCCACCGGTCCCCACGCAGGGGACTCCCGGTCGTCACGCTGCCGTCCGCAGGACGTCCGGGCACGCGGTGGGGTTGCTCCGGCACCCCGGTGCGGGGGATCTTGGCCACGGCCCCCCACCCGGCCCCCACCAGGCCCCACAGCGCTGACCTGCGCAAACGCGTGACACGACGGGGTTAACGAGCAGCCGGTCGCGTTGACTGTGGTGAAAAGTGGGGTACGGTGGTGACCAGTGGGGCAGAAGGGAGCCCCGGGGCCGGAGCCGGGTGGTTCGCCAACCGGAGCCGGTAGGGGAGGTGGAGGTCGGTGTTCCTCGGCACCCACACCCCGAAGCTGGACGACAAAGGGCGGCTCGCGCTGCCCGCGAAGTTCCGCGACGCCTTGGCCGGCGGGCTGATGCTCACCAAGGGGCAGGACCACTGCCTCTTCGTCTTCCCCCGCGCCGAGTTCGAGCAGATGGCGCGCAAGGTCGCCGATGCCCCGTTCACGAACGAGGCGGTTCGGGCCTACCAGCGCTACCTGTTCGCCGGAACGGACGAACAACGCCCGGACGGGCAGGGCCGCATCACCATCGCGCCCGAGCTCCGCCGCTATGCCGGGTTGAACAAGGAGTGCGTGGTGATCGGTGCGATCACCAGGTTGGAGATCTGGGACGCCCAAGCGTGGCAGGGCTACCTGGAGGAACACGAGGACAGCTACGCGAAGGCTCAAGAGGAAGTTCTACCGGGCGTCTTCTAGGGGACACGGACACCGGGGCACCTGCGTCGTCGGGGGACGCGGGTCCGCAGTGGCCGTGGAGCCGGAAGCGTCGGCGCGGATGCCGTGAGGCCTCTGTCCGCTCTTTGGCCCTGGCGCACCTTCCCCGGTGCCAGGTCGGACCGCGGGCGGGCAGGGACCTGACGGCATCCGCCGTATGTTCCCCGGGAGCACGGCGCAGGAAAGGGGGAGGGGCATGACGACCGAGCACGAGCACGTTCCGGTGCTGCTGGATCGCATCGTCGAGCTGTTCACCCCGGCGCTGGCCGACCGCGACGCGGTGCTGGTCGACGCGACCGTCGGCCTCGGCGGCCACTCCGACGCGCTCCTGGAGACCTTTCCCCGCTTGCGGTTGGTCGCGCTGGACCGCGATCCCGCCGCGCTCGAGCGCTCCGGCGAGCGGCTCGCGCGGCACGGTGACCGCGTCGACCTGGTCCACACCGTCTACGACGGACTCCCCGAAGCGCTCGCCGGGCTCGGACTGTCCCGTGCGGACGGCATCCTCTTCGACCTCGGCGTCTCCTCGATGCAGCTGGACCGCGCCGAGCGCGGCTTCGCGTACTCCAAGGACTCGCCGCTCGACATGCGCATGGACCCGACCACCGGGTTCACCGCCGCCGACGTGCTCAACACCTACGCGCCGGGCGAGCTGATCCGGATCCTGCGCGACTACGGCGAAGAGCGCTTCGCACAACGGATCGTGCGGGCGGTCGTCGCCGAGCGGGAGAAGGAACCGTTCACGCGCAGCGCGCGGCTCGTGGAACTGCTCTACGACGCCGTGCCCGCCGCGAGCCGCCGCACCGGCGGGCACCCGGCCAAGCGCACGTTCCAGGCGCTGCGGATCGAGGTCAACGGCGAGCTGGAAGTGCTGCGGCGGGCGATGCCGGCCGCGCTCTCGGCGCTCGCGATGGACGGCCGCATCGTCGTGGAGTCCTACCAATCCCTCGAAGACCGGCTGGTGAAGCAGGCCTTCGCGGACCTGGCGAAGTCGCGGACCCCGGAGGGGCTGCCGGTCGAGCTGCCCGGCCACGGCCCCGAGCTGAAACTCCTGACCCGAGGAGCCGAGAAGGCAGACGAACGCGAGATCGAGCACAACCCCAGGGCCGCCTCAGTGCGGCTGCGGGCAGCACAGAGGATCGGAGAGCCGCGATGACCGCACCCACGAAGTCCCGCCGCCGCTCCGGCGCGCCGGCGACGCGCCGGAGCGCGCAAGCGGCGACCACGGTCGAGCAGGAGCCGCAGACCACCGGCGAGCAGCCGGAAGCCTCGCCGCGCCGATCGTCGCGCGGCCGCACCTCGGCCGCCGAGCGGGCGTACGCGCGCCGCGCGCAGCGGGCCGACCTGCTGCAGCAGCGCGAGCCGAAGAAGCCCGCGGTCCGGGTCGAGCGCGCCGAGCCCGTGGTCAAGGTCAAGCCGAAGCGGCAGCTGCTGCGCTGGCCGCGCTCGCGGGCCTCGTTCGTGCTCGTGATGATGGGATTGCTGGCCGTCGGCGTCGCCTCCACGCTGTGGCTGACCACGCAGGCCATCGCCGACTCCTACCGGCTCGAGCAGCTGCGCACCACCAACGCGAGCCTGGCCGAGGCGAAGGACCGGCTCGAGCGCGACGTCGCGAAGGCGCAGTCGCCCGCGTCACTGGCGCCGGCCGCGAAGCAGCTGGGCATGGTGCCCGGCGGTGACCCGGCCCGCATCGTCGTGGGGCCGGACGGCAAGACCACGGTCGTCGGCGAGCCGACGAAGGCCCAGCCCGCGGCCGGGTCGACCGCGGAAACGCCGCAGCAACCGGGCACCACCGGCCAGCAGCCCGCCTCGGGGCAGCAAGAGGGCGGCATCGAGGGCGACCTGCCGTCGGCGGGGCAGTGATGGTGGCTTCGGGGGCGAGCCGGGCGCGCGCCGCGGGCAGCGCCCGGCGCACCTATGCCGCCGGCACGCGCCGCGCGGTGGCCAAGCGCGGCAACGGCGGGCAGCGCAGCCGCTTCTCGGCGGTGCGCATCCTGCTGGTGGCGCTCATGGTCATCGCGGGCGTGAAGCTCGTGCAGGTGCAGTGGTTCGAGGCGCCCACGCTCTCGGCCGCGGCCGAGCGGCAGCGCAGCCTCACCATCGACATCCCGGCGCAGCGCGGGTCCATTGTGGACCGCAACGGCAACAAGCTCGCCTTCAGCGTGGAAACCCGCACGCTGTCGGTGAACCTGCGCGTGCTGCACAAGACGATGGACGACTACGCGAAGAAGAACCCCGCGAAGGGGCGGAACTTCGAAACGGAGGTCACCGCCGCGGCCAAGTACATCGCCGCGAAGGTCCCGAACCTGACCACCGAGCAGGAACTGCTCACGAAGCTGCACAAGCCGCAGTCGTTCACCTACCTCGTGGACAACGTCGAACCTTCGGTGGCCACGGACATCGTGAAGCAGTTCGCGTGGATCGGCGTCGAGAACCGGGCCATGCGCGAGTACCCGGGTGACACGCTGGCGTCGAACATCGTCGGCCTCGCCAACTGGCGCATGGACGACGCCGACGTGTCCAAACACAACCTCCACGGTGTGGTCGGGCTGGAGCAGTCGCGCGACAACGACCTGGCGGGCACGCCGGGCCGGGAGATCGTGAACACCCAGAACGGCAACGACAACCTGTACCTGCCGGGCTCGGAACACGTGCTGCAGGCGGCCATTCCCGGTTCGGACCTCGAGCTCACCATCGACTCGGACCTGCAGTACGAGCTGCAGCGGCAGCTGAGCGACTACGTCGCCCAATCGCACGCCAAGGGCGGCCAGGCCGTGATCATGGACTCGAAGACCGGCGAGATCTACGCGCTGGCCGACGACAAGACGTTCAACCCGAACGACCAGTCGACGTTCCAGGACGAGCTGCTCAACGACCGCGCGGTCACCACGCCGTACGAACCGGGCTCGGTGAACAAGATCGTCACGGCCACCGCGGCCATCGACGAGGGCATCGCCACGCCGGAGTCGACGATCCCGGTGCCCGGCGAGATCAAGATCGCCGACCGCACGGTGCACGACGCCTGGGTGCACGGCACGCAGAACTTCACCACCACCGGGATCTTCGCCAAGTCGTCCAACGTGGGCACGCTCGAGCTGGCGCAGAAGATCGGCCCGGACCACTACTCGGACCTGCTCAAGAAGTTCGGCATCGGCCAGCGCACCGGCCTCGGCCTGCCGGGTGAGAGCCCGGGTTACGTGCCGCCGCGCAGCCAGTGGTCGGCGAGCACGTTCGGCAACCTGCCGATCGGGCAGGGCCTGTCGATGACCGTGGTGCAGATGGCCGGCATGTACCAGGCCATCGCCAACGACGGCGTGCGCGTGCCGCCGCGGATCGTGAAGGCGAAGAAGAACCCGGACGGCACGGTCGTGCCGGAGCCGGCCCCGAAGCCGGTGCAGGTGGTCAGCCCGCAGACGGCGAAGACGGTGCGCGACATGCTGCGCGCGGTGGTGCAGAACGCCAAGAGCCCCAACTCGGGCACGGCGCCGTCGGCCGCGCTGGAGGGCTACCAGATCTCGGGCAAGACGGGCACCGGTCAGCAGGTCGACCCGCGCACGAAGGCCTACAGCCAGAGCCTGGCCAACATCACCTTCGCCGGCATCCTGCCCGCCGACCACCCGCGCTTCGTCGTCGGCATCCGCCTCGACGCGCCGGACACCACGTTGCCCGCCGGGCATTCCGCGGGTCCGCTGTTCCACTCCATCGCCTCGTACCTGACGCAGCGCTACCAGATCCCGCTGTCCGACGGCCCGTCGCCGGAGGTCCCGCTCATCATCCCGTGACGCCCCGGTGACAGTTCCGCGGACTCTTACCGGGCATCAGGACGACGTCGGCGAGGGCCGCCTCGCGCGCGTGAAACCACGCTGCGGGGCGGCCTTCGGCGTAGTGGTCCACCGGTCTGCGACCGGCACCCGCGACGGGCGTCTCTGATTCCGGTGATCGCGCCACGACAGGACCGGAAATCCGCCGCCATTGCCCGCCGAGGGGTTTCCGCGTCGCGTGAAACCACGCACCGCGGCGGCCCGTTCCGTGGGTTTCCGCCCGCGATAGTCCACATCGGCTGGTGGCGGCCGGCCGAAACGCTTGTCCCGCAACGACGTTGTGCCCGTCACATAGCACACCCGAGGGCCGTGAGCGCGTTCGCCGTACCGCCTTGGGGCACCCGATCGCGCTCTCGGTAACCTCTCGGGCGTGTCCGTGTCCTCGTCCAAGCCCCAGAGCGGGCCGGCTGCCTCGTCGCTGCCGGAAAGCCCGGTGAAGGCGGTCGCCGCACCGCCTCGCCCGGCCCGGATCGACCCGGTCCCGCTGGCCACGCTGCTCGCCCGCGCGGGCGCCCGGCTGATCGCCGAGAGCCCCGAGGCCGCCGACCTCACCGTCACCGGGACCACGCTGCGTGCGCAGCACGTGCTGCCGGGCGACCTGTTCGCCGGCCTGCCCGGCGCGCGCGCCCACGGCGCCGACTTCAGCGACCAGGCTGTGGCCGCCGGTGCGGCAGCCGTGCTCACCGACGCCCAGGGCGCCGAGCGGCCCGCGCTGCGCGACGCCGGCATCCCGGTGCTGGTGCACCCGGACCCGCGCGCCGCGCTGGGCGAGATGGCCGCCTGGATCTACGGGGAGCCGTCGCTGCGGCTGTCGGTGCTCGGGGTCACCGGCACGTCGGGCAAGACCACCACCTCCTACCTCGTCGACGCGGGGCTGCGGGCCGCCGGCCTGACCACGGGCCTGATCGGCACGGTCGAGACGCGCATCGCGGGCGAACGCCTGGTCAGCGGCTTCACCACGCCGGAGGCGCCCGATCTGCAGGCGCTGCTCGCGGTGATGCTGGAGCGCGGCGTGACCCACGTGCCGATGGAGGTGTCGAGCCACGCGCTCGCGCTGGGTCGCGTCAACGGCACCCGCTTCGCGGTGGGCGCGTTCACGAACCTCTCGCAGGACCACCTCGACTTCCACCACGACATGGAGGAGTACTTCGCCGCCAAGTCGCTGCTGTTCGACGGCCGCTCGACCACCGAGGTCGTGGTCGTGGACAGCGCGTGGGGCCGGGCGCTGCTCACCCCGCAGACGGTGACGGTGTCGATCGAGCAGGGCGTCAACGCCGCGTGGCGGGCCGCCGACATCGAGGCGACGCCGGCGGGGGAGCAGACCTTCACCCTGCTCGGCCCGGACGGCCGCGCGCTCGCGGCGAAGATCCCGCTGCCCGGCACGTTCAACGTGGCCAACGCCGTGCTCGCCGCCGGGATCCTGGGCAGCGCCGGCGTCGCCCCCGCCGACATCGTGGCCGGTCTCGCCGCCGTCGAGGTGCCCGGCCGGATGGAACGTGTGTACCTGGGCCAGGACTTCGCCGCCGTCGTCGATTACGCGCACAAGCCCGCGGCCGTCGCGCAGGGGCTCGACGCGCTGCGCGCCCGGACCGACGGCCGCATCATCACCGTGCTCGGCTGCGGTGGCGACCGCGACATGGCCAAGCGCCCGATGATGGGCGAGGAAGCCGTGCGCCGCAGCGACGTGCTGATCGTGACCGACGACAACCCGCGGTCGGAGGACCCCGCGCTGATCCGCGCGGCGATGCTCCAGGGCGCCCGCGGCGTCGGGCCGTCCCAGGGCGGGGAGGTCGTGGAGATCGGCGACCGCCGCGAGGCCATCACCCACGCCGTGTCGCTCGCCCGCGCGGGCGACATCGTCTTCATCGCCGGCAAGGGCCACGAGACCGGCCAGGAGGTCCGGGGTGTCGTGCACCCGTTCTCCGACCGCGACGAACTCGAGGCCGCCATCCGCAAGCATCTCGAGGTGACCGCGTGATCGAGCTCAGCCTGGCCGAAATCGCCGACGTCGTCGGCGGCCGGCTGCACGCGGCCGACGGTGCGCAGCTCGTCACGGGCACCGTCGAGTTCGACACCCGCAAGGTCGGCACCGGCGGCTTGTTCGTCGCGCTGCCCGGCGAGCGCGTCGACGGCCACGACTTCGCCGCCAAGGCCGTGGCGGCCGGTGCCGTCGCCGTGCTGGCCGGGCGTGAGGTCGACGCCCCCGCGATCGTCGTGCCGCCCTTGACCGAGGGCCAGGCGCACGAACGATCGGTGGCGCTCGCCGGCGACACGGACGGGTCCGGTGCCGCGGTGCTGGCCGCGCTCGCGAAGCTGGCCAACCACGTCGTCGGCCGGCTCGCCGCCGAGGGCCTCACGGTCGTGGCGCTCACCGGCTCGTCCGGCAAGACCTCGACCAAGGACGTCATCGCGCAGCTGCTGGAGCCGATGGGCCCGACGGTCGCGCCGCCCGGGTCGTTCAACAGCGAGCTGGGGCACCCGTGGACCGCGTTGCGCGCCGACCGCGCCACGAAGTACCTGGTGCTGGAGATGTCCGCGCGCGGCATGGGGCACATCGCCGACGCCGCCGCCATCACCCCGCCGCGCATCGGCGCCGTGCTCAACGTCGGCAGCGCGCACGTCGGGGAGTTCGGCTCGCGCGACGCCATCGCGAAGGCCAAGGGCGAGCTCGTGGAGGCGCTCCCGAGCGCCGAGCAGGGCGGCGTCGCCGTGCTGAACTTCGACGACCCGCTGGTCGCCGCCATGGCGAGCCGCACGAGCGCCCGCGTGGTGGGGGTCGGCGAGACCGCCTCGGCCCACGTCCGGGCCGCCGACATCCGGCTCGACGCCGAGGCCCGCGCGTCGTTCCGGCTGGTCACCCCGGCCGGCGAAGCGCAGGTCACGCTGCCGCTGCACGGCGAGCACCAGGTCGGCAACGCGCTCTCGGCCGCCGCGATCGCGCTGGAGCTCGGCGCGACGCCGGGTGAGGTCGCGCAGCGGCTGTCCACGCTCGAACGCCGCTCGGCCCACCGCATGGCGGTCACCACCCGCGCCGACGGTGTCACCGTCCTCAACGACGCGTACAACGCCAACCCGGAGTCGGTGCGCGCCGCGCTGAAGGCGCTCGCCTCGATGCAGCGCACCGGCCGCCGCGCGTGGGCCGTGCTCGGGGTGATGGCGGAACTCGGCACCGACTCCGTGGCCGAGCACGACGCCATCGGCCGCCTCGTGGTGCGTCTCAACATCGACAAGCTCGTGGTGATCGGCGACGAGGCCGCGCCGATGCACCAGGGGGCCTCGCAGGAGGGCTCGTGGAACGAGGAGTCGGTGCAGGTACCCGATGCCGACGCCGCCGTCGCCCTGCTGCATGATCAGCTCCGTCCCGGGGACGTGGTGCTGGTCAAGGCCTCCAACTCCGCCGGCCTCTGGCGGGTGGCCGAAGCGCTGCTGGCCGATGACACCCCCGAACGCGAAACCCCCGAACGCGACACCTCCGAAAACACTGCCTCTCCGAATCCCCCCTCCTCCTCCGAACGCTCGAACGGTGGTCACGCGTGATCAACATCCTGATCGCGGCCGCGGCGGGTCTGCTGGTCTCCATCCTGCTCACGCCCTACCTGATCCGGGTTTTCTCCCGGCAGGGCTTCGGGCAGGAGATCCGCGAAGAAGGCCCGCAGGGCCACAAGTCGAAGCGCGGCACCCCGACGATGGGTGGTGTCGCGATCATCATCGCGATGGTCGTCGGCTACTTCGTCGCGCACCTGATCAGCTGGCTCGGCAACTCCCACAGCTCGGCGCCCTCCGCGTCGGGCCTGCTCGTGCTGATGCTGGCCGTGGGCCTCGGCATCGTCGGCTTCCTCGACGACTTCATCAAGATCCGCAAGCAGCGCAACCTCGGCCTGAACAAGACCGCGAAGCTCGTGGGCCAGCTCGTGGTCACGATCCTGTTCGCGGTGCTGTCGCTGCAGTTCGCCGACGAGCACGGCCTCACGCCCGCGTCGCAGAGCCTTTCCTACGTGCGTGACCTGGCGCTGATCACGTTCCCGTGGATCGTCTTCGTGATCTTCTGCTACGTGGTCATCTCCGGCTGGTCGAACGCGGTGAACTTCACCGATGGCCTCGACGGCCTCGCCGGCGGCGCCGCCGCGATGGTGCTGGCCACCTACGTGATCATCTCCTTCTGGCAGGCCCGCCTCTCGTGCGCCGACGGCCCCACCACCGCGTGTTACGACGTGCGCGACCCGCTGGACCTCGCCGTGGTCGCCGCCGCGGCGACCGGCGCGTGTGTCGGCTTCCTGTGGTGGAACGCGGCCCCGGCCAAGATCTTCATGGGCGACACCGGTTCGCTGGCGCTGGGCGGCCTGGTCGCCGGCCTGTCGATGACCACCCGCACCGAGCTGCTCGCCATCGTGATCGGCGGCCTGTTCATGGTCGAGATGATCTCGGTGGTCACGCAGATCGCGGTGTTCCGCACCACGCGGCGAAGGCTCTTCCGGATGGCGCCCTTCCACCACCACTTCGAGCTCGCCGGGTGGGCGGAAACCACGGTGATCATCCGGTTCTGGCTGCTCTCGGCTATCTGCTGCATGTTCGGCCTGGGGCTGTTCTACAGCGAGCAGCTCGGCGTCGGGAGCTAGGTCTTGACCGGCAAGGAGCTCCTGCTCGACGGCAAGTCCGTGCTCGTGGCGGGCGCCGGGGTCACCGGGAAGTCGGTGGTGCCGGTGCTGCGCGGGCTCGGGGCCCACGTCACGGTGACCGATGGAAACGCCGACCGGCTCGAAGAGCTGGCGGGCCTCGGCGCCGAGCTGGTGCCGGGCCTGACCGAACCCCCGCCGGGCACGGCGCTCGTGGTGACCAGCCCGGGCTGGTCACCGACGTCGCCGCTGCTGGTGGCCGCGGCCGCGGCCGGGATCGAGGTGATCGGCGACGTGGAGCTGGCCTGGCGTCTCGGGCAGCTGCGCGAGCACCCGCCGTCGTGGCTGGTGATCACCGGCACGAACGGCAAGACCACCACCGTCGGCATGCTGGAGTCGATGCTGCGCGCGGGTGGGGTCGACGCCGTGGCCTGCGGGAACGTCGGCTACGCGGTGCTCGACGCCGTGCGGGCCGGCCACGCCGTGCTCGCCGTGGAGCTCTCCAGCTTCCAGCTGCACTGGTCCTCCACGCTCGCGCCCGACGCGTCGGTGGTGCTCAACCTCGCCGAGGATCACATCGACTGGCACGGCTCGATGGAGGAGTACGGTGCCGCGAAGGGCCGGGTCCACGAGCGTTCGCGCGTGGTCGTGCACAACGCCGACGACGGGTGGTCCACCCGCCTCGCCGAGCAGCACGCGTCCGAGCGCGCCCGCCGCGTCGGCTTCCGGCTGGACACGCCGTACGCCGGTGAGCTCGGGATCGTCGAGGATCTGCTGGTGGACCGGGCGTTCGTCGCCGACCCCGCGACGAGCGCGGAAGAACTCGCAACGATCGCCGACGTCCGCCCGGCCGGGCCGCACAACGTGGCCAATGCGCTGGCCGCGGCCGCCCTCGCGCGCGCCCACGGCGTGAGCACCGAAGCCGTGCTGCGCGGGCTGCGCGAGTACGAGCCGGCGCCGCACCGCGCGCAGGAGGTCGCCGAGATCGGCGGCGTGCGCTACGTGAACGACTCGAAGGCGACCAACCCCCACGCCGCGAGTGGTTCGCTGCGCGCCCACGAGAGCATCGTGTGGATCGCCGGGGGCCAGCTCAAGGGCTCCTCGGTCGACGAACTCGTGGCCCGGATCGCTGGCCGGCTGCGCGGAGTTGTGCTACTCGGCGTCGATTCACCCGTGATCGCAGCCGCGGTTGCGCGACACGCGCCGGATGTCCCGGTGAACCGCCTCCGTCCGGGTGACGATGAACCCATGACTGCGGCGGTGGATGCGGCCAGCGCGATGGCTCGCCCTGGTGACGTGGTGCTGCTCGCGCCCGCCGCCGCCTCGTTGGACATGTTCCGCAACTACGGCGAGCGCGGCGACGCGTTCATCGCGGCGGTGCGAGTCCTGGCGGGCGGTGCGGCGGGGGCGGCGAATGACGGCAGTTGACGAGAAGCGGATCCAGGACCGGCCCGAGCGGCCGAACCGGCGCGAGCGCAAGGTAAGCCCGTTCGTGGCTTTCCGCACCGCGCTCACGGCGTGGCTCTCGCGGCCGCTGGCGTCGTTCCACCTCGTGCTCGCCCTGACCGGCGTGCTCACCGTGATCGGCATCGTGATGGTGCTGTCGGCGTCGTCGGTGACCTCCTACGACCCGAGCACCGGCAGCAGCGTGTACTCGCTGTTCTACCGCCAGCTGATGTTCGTGGCGATCGGCACCGTGGTGTTCTGGGTCGGCCTGCGGATCAAGCTCGAGCGCATCCGCCGGATGTCGGCGACCATGGTGGTGATCTGCCTCGGCCTGCTGATGCTGGTGCTCACGCCGCTCGGTTCCACCGTCAACGGCTCGCAGGGCTGGTTCAAGCTCGGTGTGTTCACGTTCCAGCCGGTGGAGGCCGCGAAGGTCGCGCTGGCGTTCTGGGGCGCGCACATCCTGGTGATCAAGTACAACGTGATCCACCAGTGGCGCCACCTGCTCGTGCCGGTCGTCCCGGTCGCACTCGTGATGTTCGCCCTGGTCATGCTGCAACCCGACCTGGGCGGCACGGTCACGCTCGCCGTGGTGCTGCTGGCGCTGCTGTGGTTCGCGGGCGCGCCGAAGCGGCTCTTCGGGGTGATCATGGCCGGTGGCCTCGCCGGCGTGCTGGTGCTGGCGATCATCGCGCCGTACCGGCTCGACCGCGTGCTGTCGTTCCTGTCGCCGGACACCGATCTCAGCTCCGCCGGCTACCAGGCCAACCAGGCGAAGCTCGCGCTCGCCGACGGCGGACTGTTCGGCAAGGGTCTGGGCCAGGGCGCGTCCAACTGGGGCTACCTGCCCAACGTGCAGAACGACTTCATCTTCGCCCTCGTCGGCGAGGAGCTCGGTTTCGTCGGCTGCGCCGTGGTGCTCGCCCTGTACTCGCTGGTCGCGGTGGTCGGGCTGCGGATCGCCACGCGCAACATCGATCCGTGGATCCGGATCGTCGCGGGCACGCTCACGATGTTCCTGGTCGCGCAGGCCGCCATCAACATCGGCTACGTCGTGGGCCTGCTGCCCGTCACCGGTGTCACGCTGCCGTTGATCTCCTACGGCGGCACCTCGCTGCTCATCACGATGCTCATCATGGGGGTGCTCGCCAACGCCGCCCGGCACGAACCGGAGGCGGTGGCCGCACTGCGGTCGCAAGGCCCGGGTAAATTCGGACGCCTGCTGCGGCTGCCCGCGCCCGACCCGTACCGCCCGCCCACGACCACCCGCAAGGGCCAGGCCGGGCGGGGGACCGGTTCGGGGGCCAAGGCGGCCCGGCCGGCGCCTCGCGCGGCCCGGCCCGCACCGGCGCAGGAGCGGCGCAGGTCGGTCCGCCAGCCGACGCGGCGCAGCACCGCCGCGCGGACGACGAACGCGGCGCGGACAACAGCGAACCGCGGTGCCAGGGGCACCGCGAACCGGAGAGGTCATTGGTGAGTAACCCCGTCAAGGGAGCCGAGCGATCCCCCTCGGGCAAGGTGCCCGTGGTGGTCGTCGCCGGTGGTGGCACCGCAGGACACATCGAACCCGCGCTCGCCCTGGCCGACGCCGTGAAGCGCCTGCGCCCCGACGCTAAGGTGATCGCGCTGGGCACGCAGCGCGGCCTGGAGAACAAGCTCGTGCCGGCGCGTGGTTATCCGCTGGAGCTCATCCCGCCGGTGCCGCTGCCGCGCAAGCCGACCCCGGAGCTGCTGCGGCTGCCGCTGAAGGTGCGCGACTCCGTGCGCCAGACCCGCGAGGTGCTCCAGCGCGTGGGCGCGGACGTGGTGGTGGGCTTCGGCGGGTACGTCGCGCTGCCGGCCTACCTGGCCGCCCGCGGCCGCACGCCGATCGTGGTGCACGAAGCCAACCAGTCACCAGGCCTGGCCAACAAGGTGGGCGCCCGTTTCGCCGCGCGCGTCGCCGTGGCCGTGCCCGGCACGCCGCTGCCGAAGGCCGAGGTCGTGGGGATCCCGCTGCGCCGCTCGATCACCTCGCTCGACCGCGCCGCGCTGCGCGCCGAGGCCCGCGAGTTCTTCGGGCTCGACCCCGACGCCCCGACGCTGCTGGTGTTCGGCGGCTCGCAGGGCGCGCAGTCGATCAACAGCGCCGTGTCCGGTGCCGCGAAGGAGCTGGCCGAGGCCGGCGTCGGCGTGCTGCACGCCCACGGCCCGAAGAACACGTTGGTGGTGCAGGAGTTCCCGGGCCGGCCGGCGTACGTGCCGGTGCCGTACCTGGAACGCATGGACCTCGCCTACGCCGCGGCCGACGCGGTGCTGTGCCGTTCGGGCGCGATGACCGCGGCCGAGGTGTCGGCCGTCGGGCTGCCCGCCGTGTTCGTGCCGCTGCCGCACGGCAACGGCGAGCAGGCCACGAACGCTCGGCCGGCCGTCGACGCCGGTGCCGCCTACCTGGTGCCCGACGCCGAGCTGACCCCGGCCAAGGTGGCCGAGCTGGTGGTGCCGCTGATCACCGACCCGGAACGCGTCGCGAAGATGAGCGAGGCCGCCGTGGGCATGGGACACCGCGAGGCCGACGAGACGCTCGCCAAGATCGTGCTGGAGGCCGCAGGTGCCTGAGCTGCCCGAAGAACTGCGCCGCGCGCACCTGATCGGCATCGGCGGTGCCGGCATGTCCGGCATCGCGCGGATCCTGCTGGCCCGCGGGGCGGCCGTGTCCGGTTCGGACGCCAAGGAGTCGCGGGCGCTGCTGTCGCTGCGCGCCCAGGGCGCCGAGCTGTTCGTGGGCCAGCGCGCGGAGAACCTCGACGAGCTCGCCGAGCCGCCGTCGGCCGTCGTGGTGTCCACGGCGATCAAGGAGTCGAACCCGGAGCTGGCCGCGGCCCGGGCGAAGAACATCCCGGTGCTGCACCGCGCGCAGGCGCTCGCCGGGCTGATGGAGGGCCACCGCGTGGCGTGCATCGCCGGCACGCACGGCAAGACGTCGACCACGTCGATGCTCACCGTGGCGCTGCAGCACTGCCGGCTCGACCCGTCGTTCGCCATCGGCGGCGACCTCAACGAGTCGGGTGCCAACGCCCACCACGGCGAAGGTGGCGTGTTCGTCGCGGAGGCCGACGAGAGCGACGGTTCGTTCCTGACGTATTCGCCGTCGGTCGCCGTGGTGACCAACGTCGAACCCGACCACCTCGACCACCACGGCACGGCCGAGGCGTACGTGAAGGTGTTCACGGAGTTCGTCGGGCGCCTGCAGCCGGGTGGTCTGCTCGTGGTGTGCGCCGACGACCCGGGCGCCGCGGCACTGGGCGAGCAGGCGGCCGCCGAGGGTGTGCGCGTGCGCCGCTACGGCCGCACGGCGACCGGTGAAGGCGACGCGCGCGTGCTGGACTACAAACCCGCCCCGGACGGCGGCCAGGTGCGCCTGGCACTCGACGGTGAAGAGCTCGACCTGCGGGTCGCCGTGCCGGGGGAGCACATGGCCCTCAACGCGGTCGCGGCGCTGCTGGCCGGCCTCGAGCTGGGCGCGCCGGCGGCCGGGCTGGCCGAGGGACTCGCCGCGTTCGGTGGCGTGCGCCGGCGGTTCGAGTTCAAGGGCCGCTCGGGCGATGTGCGTGTGTACGACGACTACGCCCACCACCCGACGGAGGTGGCCGCGCAGCTCAAGGCCGTGCGCACGGCCGCGGGGCTGGGCCGGGTGCTGGTGGTGTTCCAGCCGCACCTGTACTCGCGCACGCAGACGTTCTCGGCCGAGTTCGCCGAGGCGCTCTCGCTGGCCGACGAGGTCGTGGTGCTCGAGGTGTACGGCGCGCGCGAAGAGCCGGTGCCGGGCGTGACGGGTGCGCTGATCGCCGACGGCGTGACGAGCCCCGTGCACTACCAGCCCGCGTTCGACCTCGCGGCGAAGCTCGTGGCCGACCTCGTGAAGCCGGGAGATCTCGTGGTGACCATGGGCGCCGGCGACGTGACGCAGCTGGGCCCGGAGATCCTGGCCGAGCTCGACCGCAGGACCGCGGACGCATGACCTCGACCAGGGAGCGCCGCAACCCGCCCTCGTCCGAGGAGGACGAGCGGGATCGCGCTGCCCTGGCCCGGGCCCGGCGGGGCCGGCGGTCGGAGGAGGAGCGCGCCCGGACCCGCTCGAGCCGTTCGGCGCCGCCGCGGTCGAGCCGGGCGGCCCGGGCCGAGAGCCTGCGGGCGCGCCCCACGCGCAAGAAGGAGATCCGGCGCCGCTGGGTCGCGCTGCTGGTGGTCGTCACGCTCGTGGCCCTGGGCTACCTGCTGTTCTTCAGCTCGATGCTCGGGGTGAAGGACGTGGCGGTGCAGGGCGCGAAAACCGTGTCGGCCGACCAGATCCGCGCCGTGGCCGCCGTGCCGGTCGACAAACCGATGCTGCTCGTCGACGTCGACGGGATCCGCGACCGCGTGGCCGGGATGTCCGGCGTCGCGACGGTCGACGTGTCGCGGTCTTGGCCCAGCACCGTCGAGATCTCGGTGACCGAGCGCACGGCCATCGCGTTCTTCGACAGCGGCCCCGGCGGTGACGGCGTGCACCTGGTCGACGGCGGCGGGGTCGTGTTCAAGACCGTGACGTCGCGCCCGGCTGGGCTGCCGGAGTTGAAGCTGCCCAAGGTGTCGGCCGACGACCCGGTGACCCGCGCCGTGACCGCCGTGCTCGGCGTGATCCCGCAGGCGCTGCTCAAGCAGGTCACCACCGCGACGGCGCAGACGCCGGCCAGCGTGCAGTTCACGCTCACCGACGGCAAGACCGTGCGCTGGGGCGACGCCGGGAAGACCGACCGCAAGGCGAAGGTTCTTGCCGCGCTGCTCACGCAGAAGGGCAAGGTCTACGACGTCTCGGCGCCCGAGCTGCCGACCATCACGTCCTGATTTCCTGGCTCCCCTTCTCCGTATGCTGTACGCTGTTTAATTCCGTACGGCCTACGAAAGGGAGTGGTGCGGGTGCCGATCCTGGTGACGGGTGCGACCGGCAACGTCGGGCGGCTCGTGGTCGACGAACTCCTGGCGCGTGGCGCGGCGGTGCGCGCGCTGACGAAGGATCCCGAGCGGGCGGCGTTGCCGAGCGGCGTCGAGGTGGTCGTGGGGTCGCTCGCCCGGCCCTCGACGTTGCCCGCGGCGCTCGCCGGGGTCGAGGACGTGTACCTCGCGCCGATGGCGCGCACGGTCACGCGCTTCTGCGAGCTCGCGGCCGACGCGGGCGTGCGGCGGGTGGTCGCATTGTCGGGCAGCAGCCTGGGCGACGACACGGCCGGCTCGAGCGGTCCCGAGTTCGCGGCGGTGGAGGCCGCGGTGACGGCGGCGGGGTTCGCGCGGACGTTCCTGCGGCCGGGCGTGTTCATGACCAACTCGCTCGGCTGGCTGGAACCCCTTCGTGCGCACGGCGAAATCCGCACCGCCTACGCCGAGGCGACGCAGACGCCGATCGACCTCTCCGACATCGCGGCCGTCGCCGCGCACGTGCTCACCACCGAGGGCCACGACGGGCGCACGTATGTCCTCAGTGGACCGGAAGCGCTCAGTTTGCGGGAAATGGCGGGGAAGATCGCCGAGGCGATCGGCCGGCCCGTGCCGTTCGTGGAGCTGACCCGCGAGCAGCAGTACGCCGAATGGCTCGCGCTCGGGATCCCGGGTGAGATCGCCGGCTGGCTGCTCGACGGGTTCGCCGCCGTGGTGGCGCACCCGCAGGTGCCGACCGGGGTGGTCGAGCAGCTGCTGGGCCGGCGCGGGGTGACCTACTCCGAGTGGGCCGCGCGGGCGTTCTCAGTGGTCGGCTGACCGGCGTTCGGTCGTCCACCACGCCAGCGCGACCAGCGGGATGACGGCGCCGAGCACGGACACGGCCGGCCAGCCGCCCAGGTGGTAGAGGACCGAGCCGACCTCCGACCCGATCGCCCCGCCCACGAAGAACGTGGCCAGGTAGATGCTGTTCACGCGGGCGCGGGCGTTCGGGTCGAGCTGGTAGATCACGTGCTGGCCGGAAACCATGGTGGTCTGCACGGCCATGTCGAGGGCGATGGCCGCCACGGCGAGCAGGATCACGCTGTGCGCGCCGAACCCGCCGATCGCGAAGGCCGCCGCGCACAGCACGAACGACGCGCCGGTGGCGATGCGGCCGTGGCCGTGGTCGGCCCAGCGGCCCGCCAGCGGGGCGATCGCGGCGCCCGCCGCGCCGACGAGCGCGAACAGCCCCACGCCGAGCTGCGAGTAGTGGAACGGCGCCGCGGTGAGCACGAACGAGATCGTGGTCCAGAACGCGCTGAACACCGAGTACAGCGCCGCCTGGTACAGCGCGCGGCGGCGCAGCGCGGGGTGGTCGCGGGCCAGCCGCAGCGTCGAGCGCAGCAGCTCTCCATAGTGGACGGACGTCTTGGGCGCTCGGCGCGGCAGGCTGAAGCGCAGCGCCACGGCCAGGACCGCCATCAGTCCGGCGGAGATGAGGAACACGACCCGCCAGGTCGTGACTTCCGCCAGCAGGCTCGCCGCGACGCGCGAGAGCAGGATGCCGAACAGCAGCCCGCTCATGACGCGGCCGACGATGCGCCCACGCACCGCGTCGGGGGAGAGGTCGGCCGTGAGCGGGATCAGGATCTGCACCACCACCGACGTGGACCCGGCGATGAGCGAGGCGATGAGCAGCACGGAGAACTGCGGTGCCAGCCCCGTCGCCACCAGTCCGGCGCACGCGATGGCCAGCAGCAACGACACCAGGCTGCGGTTCTCGACGCGGTCGCCGAGCGGCACGATCAGCAGCATGCCGGCCGCGTACCCGATCTGCGTGGCGGTGACCACACCACCGGCCGCCGCCTCGCCCACGCCGAAGGTGCCGCGCAGTTCGTTGAGCAAGGGCTGGGCGTAGTACAGGTTCGCCACCGTCAGCCCGCACGACACGGCGAGCAACAGCACGAGCCACGAGGGCGGCGCCTGCTTCGGCACGGCGGGGGACGCGGTCTCGGCTTCGGGCTGGGTCACGGGTACCTCGTTCTCGACAACCGGAACAACCGGTTTCGAGCCTAACAGCGGGTCAGCGGGTGGCCGGGGTGATCTTCACGACCCGGCCACGGTGGCGGTACGCCGGATTTCGGGCGGGGTGTCGGGGTCATCCGGAGCCTGGTCCGGCCACTGTGGACAGTGTGTCTCCCGCGCGGCCGGTACGGCGACTCGCCAGCGGTCCGCCTCAACCATGCCGACCGGAAAAGAAAAGCTCCGTGGGGGACAGGAATTCCCCCACGGAGCCACCAGCGCGGCGGGGCCTCAGGCTCCGGCCTCACCACGGCAACCGAAGCGGCGGCAGGAAAGCGCCCCCGCTCCGGCGAGCTCAGGCGAGTGCCGCGTCCATCGTGATCGTGGTGCCGGCCAGCGCCTTGGTGACCGGGCAGGTCTTCTCGGCGGTCTCGGCGAGCTCCGCGAACTGCTCGGGCGTCACGCCGTCGAGCTTGGCGCGCAGCGTGATCGCGATGCCGCTGATCTCGAAGCCGCCGCCCTTCGCCGGGCCGAGGGTGACCTCGGCGGAGACGTCGATGGACTCCGCCTCGAGCTGCTGGGCCTCGAGCACACCCGAGAGGTTCATCGCGAGGCACGAGGAGTGCGCGGCGGCGATGAGCTCTTCGGGGCTGGTCTGGCCGTCGGGGTTGCCCGAGCGGGTCGGGAACGACACGTCGAACGTGCCGGCGTTGGACGAGTCGAGCGTGACCTCGCCCTTGCCCTTCTGCAATCCGCCGGTCCAGTGGGTCGTCGCGTCACGGCTGGGCACAACTGCCTCCTCGGTGCTGGATCCCCGGGGGCGGGGATCGCTTCTGAGGACAAACATAGTGCGCAATGAGATTGCGCGCAACCTATCTGCGAAAAAAGTTGCCGGGTGCGGAAGGCTGCCCCCATGACGACCCCGCCCGAACGCCCCGAACCGCCCAAGGACGCCGACGAGCGCACGCAACTCACGACGTTCCTCGACTTCCTGCGCGCCAGTGTCGTCTGGAAGTGCGGTGGCCTCACCGACGAGCAGGCCCGCCGCCGGCATCTGCCCAGTGAGCTCACCACCATCGCCGGGCTGCTCGGGCACCTCGTGCTCGTGGAGAACTTCTGGTTCCGCGTGGTCCTCGACGGCCGGCCCGACGTGTGGGAGGAGGCTCTGGAGCTCGACCCCGACGCCGAGTTCCGCGCGGCGCTGACCACACCGATCGAGCAGCTCATCGCCGACTACGAGGCCGAGGTCGCGCTCTGCCGCGAGGTCGTGGCGGCGCGCGAGTTCACCGACACCGCGCCCTACAGGGACGGGCGGATCACCGTGCGCTGGGTCGTCGCGCACATGATCGAGGAGACCGCCCGCCACCTCGGCCACCTCGACCTGCTGCGCGAGCTGACCGACGGCCTCACCGGCGAGTGAGCCGCTTCGGCGGCAGCGGCACGAACCCGCTCGTGCGCTCCACGTACGTGGCGTAGCCCGGCCGCGTGCGCGCCATGCCCTTCTCCAGCATGGGTTTCCCGGTGCCGCGCGCGAGGGTGTAGGTCATGGCGACGGGCGACAGGATCGTCGCGGCGCCGGGCCACGTCGAGCAGGCCAGCAGGTACAGGCCCCACCACACGCAGGCGTCGCCGAAGTAGTTCGGGTGCCGCGTATAGCGCCAGAGCCCGGTGTCGAGCACCTTGCCGTGGTTGTCCGGGTCGGCGCGGAAGCGGCTGAGCTGGGCGTCGCCGACGGACTCGAACGTGAAGCCGAGCAGCCACACGGCGACGCCGATCCAGCCGAGCACGCCGAGCCCGGTGCCGTACATCGCGAATTGCACCGGCAGCGACACGAACCACAGGATCACGGCCTGGACCAGGTAGACGCGCACGAAGATCCGCGCGCCGGGATTGTCCCCGGCGCGGTCGACCATCCGCTGGTAGCGCGGGTCCTCCGGCTTGCCGTGGTTGCGCACGTGCAGGTGGACGGCCAGCCGCACGCCCCACACCACCGTGAGCGCCGCGGTGACCAGGCGCAGTGACAGCGGCCCGGAACCGAAGGGGAACGCGACCACGGCGACGAGCGCGAAACCGAGTCCCCAGAACGTGTCGATGGTGTCGTAGCGGCCGCGCAACCGGGCGATCCCGAACGTCGCCGTCACTGCCACCAGCACGGCCCCCGCGGTGAGCCCGACGAGCGGGCCGAGGCCGATCACGCCCACTCCCGCGTGGCCGGCAGCCCGGAGGCGCCGCCCTCGGCCGGCCGCACGGCCAGGACCTGGTCCACACCCATGCGGTTCTCCTCGAACGCCAGCGCCCCGCCGACCAGGTAGAGCCGCCACACGCGAGCCTCGGCCTCGCCGACCAGCGCGACGGCCTCGGCCCAGTGGAACTCCAGCGTCTCGGCCCACTCGCGCACGGTCGTCACGTAGTGCTCGCGCAGCGCGTGCACGTCGCGGATCTCGAACCCGGCCGTCTCGAGGTGCCCGAGCGTGCGGCTCAGCGGCCGCATCGTCATGTCCGGCGCGATGTAGCGCTCGATGAACGGCCCGCCGCCGGGCGCGGTGTCGCCCGCGCGCCCGCGTGACATCTGTTGCAGCACGAGCCGGCCGGCCGGGTGGAGCATGCGGAAGAGCGTAGCGGCGTACGTCGGATAGTTCTCCTCGCCGACGTGCTCGCCCATCTCGACGGACGCGACGGCGTCGAACGGCGCGTCGGCCAGCTCCCGGTAGTCCTGCCGGCGCACCTCGACGCGGTCCTCGAGATCGTGCTGCTTCAGCCGGGCCCGCACGTGCTGCACTTGCTGGGCCGAGAGTGTGACCCCGACCGCGTGCACGCCGTGGTGCTTCGCCGCGTGCACCAGCAGCGACCCCCAGCCGCAGCCGACGTCGAGCAGCCGCAAGCCGGGGCGCAGGCCGAGCTTGCGGCAGATCAGCTCGAGCTTGTCGTGCTGGGCCTGCGCGAGACCGTAACCCTTGGCGTCGGAGGTCCAGTACGCCGACGAGTAGGCCATCGAGTCGTCGAGCAGCAGCTGGTAGAACGCGTTGGACAGGTCGTAGTGGTGGGCGATGGCCGAGCGGTCGCGCCGCTTGCTGTGCAGCGCGCCGGTCAGCCGCGCCTCCTCGGCGGGCGGTTTCGGCGGCGGTCCCAGCACACCCAGCCGCGCGGCCAGCGACGCCGCTTCGGCCCAATCCCGCGGGCCGAGTTTCACCCCGCTCAGCTCACCGGAGCGGGTCAGCGCCCAGATCCGCCGGAACCCGTCGGCGAGGTCGCCTTCCACGTCGAGGTCGCCCGACACGTACGCGCGCGCCAAGCCGAGCTCGCCCGGTGCGTAGAGCAGCCGGCGCAGTGCACGGCGGTTGTTCAGGACGACGGTCGGGCCCTCGGGCCCCACGCGGTCGCCGTCCCACGTGCGGACGGCGATCGGCAGCGGCGCGCCGAGGAGGCGTTCGACGAAGGTGGCCAGGCGGCCGGCGGTGGTGTTCGGCATGACCGGTGTTCGGAGCCGGTGCGGCGGCGGATGGGTCTCGTCAATTCCCCCTTCCGCCCGTTCGCCCGCACGAGCGACCAATCCGGGTCGGAAGCGGTGCCGAATCCCCGCCGTGCACCAGACCACGGGACACCACCCCAGCCGGCACCGCATCGCCGTCATCGGCAGCGGTGTCGCCGGCCTCACCGCCGCCTACCTGCTGCAGCGCCGCCACGAAGTGCTGCTGTTCGAAGCCGACTCGCGGCTCGGCGGGCACGCCCACACCCACGACGTGCCGAGCGCGCACGGCGGCACGATCGGCGTGGACTCCGGCTTCATCGTCCACAACGAACGGACCTACCCGACGCTGCTGCGCTTGTTCGGCGAGCTCGGCGTGCGCACGCGCGAGACCGAGATGTCGATGAGCATCCACTGCGAGGGCTGCGGCCTCGAGTACGCCGGGGCGAAGGGGCTGAGCGGCCTGTTCGCGCAGTGGCGCAACGCCACCGACCACCGCTACCTGCGGATGCTCGCCGAGGTCAAGCGCTTCCACCGGCACGCGGGCCGGCTGCTGCAGCGTGAGGAAGCCGGCGACGTCGGGCTCGGCGCGTTCCTCGCCATCGGCGGTTACTCGCGCTACTTCGTGGACCACTTCGTGCTGCCGCTCGTGTCCACGGTCTGGTCGGCCGACCGCACGGACACCTTGAAGTACCCCGCGCGCTACCTGTTCGAGTTCCTGCGCAACCACGGCATGCTCACGGTGAAGAACTCGCCGGTCTGGCGGACGGTCGAAGGCGGCTCGCGCGAGTACGTGGAGCGGGCCGCCAAGCAGCTCACCGCCGTGCACCTGTCGACCCCGGTCCGTTCGGTGCGGCGGACCGCGCGCGGCGCCGAGGTCCGCGACGACGCCGACACCCCCCACCGCGTCGACCGGGTCGTGATCGCCACCCACGCCGACCAGGCGCTGCGCCTGCTGGCCGGCCCGACACCGGCCGAGCGCGAGGTGCTCGGCGCGTTCCGCTACTCCCGCAACGACGCCTGGCTGCACACCGACACGAGCGTGCTGCCCACGGCCGCGGCCGCGCGGTCCGGGTGGAACTACCGCACACCCGTGTGCGGCGCCGGCAGCGACGCCGTGCAGGTCAGCTACGACATGAACCGCCTGATGCGCCTGGCAGAGCCCACTGGTTACGTCGTCACGCTCAACCCGCGCGACGAGCCCGACGCCGCGTCCGTGGTGGCGAAGATGACCTACGAGCACCCGGTGTACACGCCGGAATCCGTGGCCGCGCAACGGAAACTGGCGACGCTCAACGACGGGGTCATGGCCTACGCCGGCGCCTACCACGGCTGGGGTTTCCACGAGGACGGCTGCTCGTCGGGCGTCCGCGCGGCCGAGAGCTTCGGGGTGAGCTGGTGACCGCCGCCCTGTACGACGCCACGGTCGGCCACGTGCGCCGCGCCGATCCGCCGCACGCGTTCGTGCACAAGCTCTACGTGTGGGTCACGGAGCTGCCGCGGGACGGCGAGGCCCCGCGGCTGCCGTGGTGGCTGCGGCCGTTCGCGGGTTTCGACGGCCGCGACCACTTCGAGCCCGGCGTCGCCGGTCCCATCCGGTCCAAACTGGACCGCTGGCTCGCGCACCGCGGAGTGGATCTGCGCGGCGGGCCGGTGACGATGCTCGCCTCGGCGCGCGTGCTCGGGTACGTGTTCAACCCGATCACGGTCTACTGGTGCCACACCCCCGACGGCGCGCTCGACTGCGTGGTCGCCGAAGTCCACAACACCTACGGCGGGCGGCACGCGTACCTGCTGCGCCCCGACGAGGCCGGTCGGTCGCGGGCCGAGAAGGAGTTCTACGTGTCGCCGTTCCAGGAGATGACGGGGGAGTACCGCATGCGGCTGCCGCGCCCGGACGCGCTGCTCGACCTCACCGTCGTCCTGCACCACGGCGCCGGCCGGGATGCCGGTCCGGATGTCGCGGTGCCGCTGCTCGCTACGCTGAGGGGAGTCCGGCGGCCGGCGGGAGCACGGTCGTTCGCACGGCTCGTGCTCGGCCGGCCGCTGCAGCCGCAGCGGGTGGCTGCGCTGATCCGCCGCCACGGCGTGGCGCTGTGGCTGCGCAAGGCCCCCGTCGCGGCCCGGACCCCGCAGAACTCGTCAGGAGCGCTCCATGGATGAGACCGCCCGGCCCCGCCCCGTCGCGGCCGTTCCGGTGGGCGACGAGCACGCGCCGCCCACGGCCGAGGATCTCATGGCCCAGGTGGCCAAGGGCGACGAGCGTGCGTTCGAGCTGCTCTACGACCAGCTCGCCGGCCCCGTCTACGGCCTGGTGCGGCGCATCGTGCGCGACGCGGCGCAGTCGGAGGAGGTGGCGCAGGAGGTGCTCGTGGAGCTGTGGCGCACCGCCACGCGCTACTCGCCGGAGAAGGGCAGTGCGCTCAACTGGGCGATGACGCTGGCCCACCGCCGGGCCGTCGACCGCGTGCGGTCCGCGCGGGCCGGCACCGAGCGCGAGCGCAAGGCGACCTTCGAGGCCGCGCGCGGCCGGCCGTTCGACGAGGTGGCCGAATCGGTCACCGCCCGGCTGGAGCGCTCGCAGGTGCGCCGCTGCCTCAAGACGCTCACGGAGCTGCAGCGCGAATCGGTGCTGCTGGCCTACTACCAGGGCTACACCTACCGCGAGGTCGCCGACGTGCTGGCGACCCCGCAGGGGACGATCAAGACGAGAGTGCGCGACGGGTTGATCCGGCTGCGTGACTGCCTGGGGGTGACCGCGTGAACTCACCGGAGATGCACACGTTGACGGGTGCGTACGCGCTGGACGCCCTGTCGGAGACCGAGCGCGCCCTGTTCCGCCGGCACCTCGAGCAGTGCGAGGCCTGCGCCCAGGAGGTCCGCGAGCTGCGGGCCACCGCGGCCCGGCTCGGCGTGGCGATGGGCGAGGAGCCACCTGAATCGCTGAAGCAGCGCGTGCTGGCCGAGATGCGCTCGACGCGGCAGCTGCCGCCGCTGACCGGACCCGAGCCGGGCGAACGCTCGCGCGGCCGGCGCCGCTGGCCGCTGATCGTGACCTCGGCCGCCGCGGTGGTGGGCCTCGCGCTCGCCGGTGTGTTCGGCGGCCTCGCCTCGACCACGCAGGGCCGGCTCGACGCTGCGCAGTCGCAGCTGGACCAGGCCCGCCTGCGCTACCAGCCCGTGGCCGACATCCTGGCCGCGCCCGACGCGCAGGCGATCCACGGCACCGCCCCCGGCGGGGGCGGCGGCACGGTGGTCGTGTCGAAGCAGCTCGACCGCATGATGTTCATGGAGTCGAACCTGCCGCCCTACCCGGCCGGGCACGTCTACCAGGCGTGGCTGATGGGACCGAACCTCCCGCCGCGCCCGGCCGGGCTGTTGCCGGGCGGGCCCGCGGGTTCGCTGGTGGTGGCCGACGGGCTGGCGGGCGCCGACCAGTTCGCGATCAGCGTCGAGCAGGCGGGCGGCTCGCCGACCGGAAAGCCTTCCGACGACGTGGTTCTCGTGATGTCGATGCCGGCCTGAGCGGCGGCACCGGTTCCTTCCTGGCGGGTTTTCCCAGCGTCATAGCAGACGATTGGATCACCGGGCGATCGGGTTCCCGCTCTTGCGCACGCGTTCGCGTTGTGGCAAAACACCTTTGCCGCACACGGCGTGGCTACTGGATTCGAGCCTGCCCGGTGCCTACCGTCCTGCTCTAACGCCGGTGGTTGACATAACTCTCATTCTCGGGTTGAGGGTGAGGGTTGCGGCCCCGGAGGGCAGCACGAGCACATCACGATCAGGAAGGCGGCCACGATGACGCCCCCGCACAACTACCTTGCGGTGATCAAGGTCGTCGGCATCGGCGGCGGCGGCGTGAACGCCGTGAACCGGATGATCGAGGTCGGCCTCAAGGGTGTCGAGTTCATCGCGGTGAACACCGACGCGCAGGCACTGCTCATGTCCGACGCCGACGTCAAGCTCGACATCGGCCGGGAGCTCACGCGAGGTCTCGGCGCCGGCGCCGCCCCCGAGGTGGGGCAGAAGGCGGCCGAGGACCACCGCGAAGAGATCGAAGAGGTCATCAAGGGCGCCGACATGGTGTTCGTGACCGCCGGCGAGGGTGGTGGCACCGGCACCGGTGGCGCCCCCGTGGTCGCGCAGATCGCCCGCAAGCTGGGCGCGCTGACCATCGGCGTGGTGACCCGCCCGTTCACCTTCGAGGGCAAGCGCCGCGGCAAGCAGGCCGAGGACGGGATCCAGCAGCTGCGCAACGAGTGCGACACGCTGATCGTGATCCCGAACGACCGGCTGCTGCAGCTCGGCGACATCGGCGTGTCCCTCATGGACGCGTTCCGCTCCGCCGACGAGGTGCTGCTGTCCGGTGTCCAGGGCATCACCGATCTGATCACGACCCCCGGTCTGATCAACCTCGACTTCGCCGACGTGAAGAGCGTGATGTCCGGCGCGGGCTCCGCGCTCATGGGCATCGGCTCGGCGCGCGGGGAGGGCCGGGCCATCCAGGCGGCGGAGAAGGCGATCAACTCGCCGCTGCTGGAGGCGTCGATGGACGGCGCCCACGGCGCGCTGCTCTCGATCGCGGGCGGGTCGGACCTCGGCCTGTTCGAGATCAACGAGGCCGCGTCCCTGGTGCAGGAGTCGGCGCACCCTGACGCCAACATCATCTTCGGCACGATCATCGACGACTCCCTCGGCGACGAGGTGCGGGTCACGGTGATCGCCGCCGGCTTCGACGCCGGCGCGCCCACGCACAAGAAGCTCGACCCGCCGGCCTTCGGCTCGCGCTCGGGGGGCACCACGGCTTCGGCCGCCGCCGGGCACGTCGGTGGCTCGCAGCCGTCGACGCCGACCGGAGGGGCCACGCCGGTGCCGCCGGCGAGCAGCTCGGGCTACCCGGTGGCGCCGCCGCGCACGCAGCCGCCGCTGCCGCAGCCCGGCACCCCGCCGGGCGGCCTGCCCCAGCCGGGCGGCGGCTCGCGCGGCTACTCGCCGATCGGCTCCGGGCCCACGACCGGCAGTCTGCCGAGCCGGCCCGCCACGGTGCACGACGACCCGTCGGACGACGAGGTCGACGTGCCGCCGTTCATGCGCCGCTAGCGGATCCGCTTCCGAAGGCCACCCCGACCCCGCTTGAGTTCACGGGGGTCGAGGTGGCCTTCGGCGTGTTTTCGCGGGTTTTGGAAGGATGGCCGGGTGCGAGTACGACGAGTCGTGACGACCAGGGCGGGCGGGGCTTCCCGGCCGCCGTACGACAGCTTCAACCTCGGTGACCACGTCGGGGACGAAGAAGGCAACGTCTTCGCGAACCGCAGGCGGCTGGCTTCCGAGCTCGGCCTCGCGGAAGAGCGGCTGGCGTGGATGGAGCAGGTGCACGGCCGCACGGCCACCGTGGTGGACGGCACCGAGACCCGGGCGGCCGAGGCCACCGACGCGCTGGTCACGGACAAGCCCGGCGTGGCGCTTGTGGTCCTCGTCGCCGACTGCGTGCCGCTGCTGATGGCCGACCCCGGGGCCGGCGTGGTCGCGGCGGTGCACGCCGGGCGCGTGGGCGCGCGCGTCGGCGTGGTGCCGGCGGCCGTGGCGGCCATGCGCGACCTGGGCGCCGAACCGGCCCGCATCGAGGCGCTGCTCGGCCCGGCGATCTGCGGCGAGTGTTACGAGGTGCCCGCCGCCATGGCGGCCGATGTCGAGAAGCATGTGCCCGGCAGCGCGTGCAAGACCCGCCAGGGCACGTCGGGGCTCGACCTGCGCGCCGGGCTCTGGCAGCAGCTCGCGGGGCTCGGTGTCGGGCGCATCGGCGTCGACCCGCGCTGCACGGCGGAGGACAAGACGTTGTTCAGCTACCGCCGCGACGGGACCACAGGCCGGCTCGCCGGGATCACGTGGCTGGAGCAGGAGTGAGCGACGAGCGGCGCGAAGAGCTGGCGGCCTCGCTCGCCGGGATCGAGGAGCGGATCGCCACGGCGTGCGCGGCCGCGGGGCGCGCGCGTGACGAGGTGCGGTTGCTGGGGGTCACCAAGACCTTCCCGGCGTCCGACGCCGCGCTCCTGGTCGATCTGGGGCTGGCGAACCTGGCGGAGAACCGCGACCAGGAGGCGGGCCCGAAGGCCGCGGAGGTGCCGGGCGCGCGCTGGCACATGGTCGGCAGCCTCCAGCGCAACAAGGCGCGTTCGGTCGTGCGCTGGGCGGCCGAGGTCCAGTCGGTCGACTCCGCGCGGCTGGCCGACGCGCTGGGCCGCGCCACCGGCGCCGCGCGGGAGGCGGGGGAGCGGGCCGAACCGCTCGACGTGCTGATCCAGGTGAGCCTCGACGGCGATCCGGCACGCGGCGGCACCCCACTGACCGAGGTGGCGGGGCTGGCCGAGCACATCACTCACGTGGGTGAGCTGAGGTTGCGTGGGGTGATGGCTGTCGCACCTCGGGAGGAAGAACCGGGCAGGGCCTTTGCCCTGCTTGCCCAGGTCGCGGAGCGTCTTCGCAAAGATCACCCGAATGCCGCAGAAGTCTCCGCCGGGATGAGCCATGATCTCGAACAGGCGATCACGCACGGCTCGACCTGTGTGCGTGTCGGAACCGCGCTGCTCGGCGGGCGCGGTTTAGCCTCGCCGTAGGGAGTCCGGTCGGCCGTCACGTTTCGTGTTCGGCCGGGTGGGGTAGCACGGTGCGGGAGCGGCTAGGGCTAGGGAGAGGCATGAGCGCGCTGCAGAAGCTGAAGGCCTACTTCGGGATGGTGCCCGCTGACGAAGACGGCTATGACGTCGAGGACGAGGACTACCGGCGTGACTACGACGACGAGTACGACTCCTACGAAGAGCCGCCGGCGCGTTCGCGCACACGGTACCGCGACGTGGACGACACGTACGACGAGCCCGCTCCGCGAGCCCGGTCACGGTCGGTCACCGCTGCGGAGCCGACCACGCACGGTGCACTCGCCGTGGACCGCCAGCCCGAGCCCGTCGCCCGGCTGCGGCCGGTCACCGAGCCCGTGCGCGCACCGTCTCGCGATCCGTTGAGCCGCATCACCACGCTCCACCCGACGAGCTACGTCGAGGCGCGGGCGATCGGCGAGCACTACCGCGAGGGCATCCCCGTGATCATCAACCTCACGGAGATGGAGAACGCGGACGCGAAGCGGCTCGTGGACTTCGCCGCGGGTCTGGCGTTCGCGCTGCGCGGGTCGATGGACAAGGTCACCAACAAGGTGTTCCTTCTCTCACCGCCCGATGTGGACGTGACCGCGGAGGACCGTCGGCGGATCGCCGAGGGCGGGCTTTTCCTCCGCGGCTGAAGTGCGGCCGAAGTCCGGCGGACCGCTGGGCGCAGCCAGACGTGATTTTGTCGACTCGGCGCCACGCCGGGCCTGCTGGCTGCGGCTTCCCCCGGCGTCCCCCGCTAGAGTGGTCGCGTGAATGCTGTGTGGCTGGTGATCTGGTACGTGCTGTTCGCCTTCTGGCTTCTGTTGACGGCGCGTATCGTGATCGAGCTCGTGCGGACCTTCGCACGGGAGTGGCGTCCCGCCGGAGGGGTTGCGGTGACGCTCGAGACCATCTACACAGTGACCGACCCGCCGGTTCGTCTGTTCAGACGAATGATCCCGATGGTTCGGATCGGCGGGATGGGACTGGACTTATCGATTATGGTGCTGCTGTTGGTTGTGTTCTTCGCGATGCAACTGGCAACTCCCAGGTGATCGGGGAAACTTGGGTGGACCCTGCAGGCCATGGAGTGCGTGAGGTGATCTGATGTCGTTGACCCCCGCTGACGTGCACAACGTCGCGTTCAGCAAGCCGCCCATCGGCAAGAGGGGCTACAACGAGGACGAGGTGGACGCGTTCCTCGACCTGGTGGAGACCGAGCTTGCCCGGTTGATCGAGGACAACAACGAGCTGCGTCAGCAGGTCGAACAGCTCGACAACGAGCTCGAGTCGACCCGCGGTGAGCTCGAGAACGCGAAGGTGAGCGGTCCTCCGCCGGTGCGGGACGAGCCGTCCCGCCGCCTGGCGCCCGTGCCGCCGCCGGCCTCGGCGATGGAGCAGACGCAGGCTCACTCGATGGTCGGTGACAGTGGCGAGCCGAACGTGCAGGCCGCCAAGGTCCTCGGCCTGGCCCAGGAGATGGCCGACCGGCTCACCGCCGAGGCCAAGACCGAGTCCGACGGCATGCTGGCGGAGGCGCGGACCAAGTCCGAGCAGCTGCTTTCCGACGCCCGGGCGAAGTCCGACTCCATGGTCAACGAGGCGCGCACGCGTGCCGAGACCATGCTGAACGACGCGCGCACGCGTGCCGAGACGCTCGAGCGCCAGGCCCGCGACAAGGCGACCACCATGGAACGCGAGTCGCAGCGCAAGTACACCGAGACGATGAACAACCTGAATGCCGAGAAGGGTTCGCTGGGCAAGAAGATCGAAGAACTGCGCACCATCGAGCGCGAGTACCGCACTCGCCTGCGCGGCTTCCTCGAGTCCCAGCTGCGCGAACTCGACGACCGCGGCTCCGCGGCTCCGGCCTCGGCGTCGTCGAACACGAGCCAGTCCTCCGCCTCCACCGGCGGCCAGGGCTACTCCTTCGGTCCGCGCGCCGAAGCCGGCTGAGGTTCTTCGCTCGGCTCTTCGTGGCTCTGACGCCCCGCCGGATCCTCTCCCCGAGGATCCGGCGGGGCGTCGTCATGCCCGATTGCGGAGTAGGGCTTGCTGCGGTTTTCGCAGTTTCTGTAGTCGGGCGGTGGCAATTCGTGATCGGTTTATCGGCCGAGTGGGTAATGGCCCCTTCGCATTCGGTGAGGGAATGCGCACGGAATGTCGTGGTGGGGAATTCGGTAGTGGGTGATCGGGCCGTGAAAGTGCCCGTTCGGGCCGATCTGGATCACGAGTTTTTCCTGAGGTGGCCTGGTGATGTTCCGGCTGCTGCCGGGGGTGGTGCACACGGAGCGCGCCCGGCTGCTCGCGGACTGCGAGGACCATGACGGCTGCCGTCTGGTGAGGTGAGGCCGCGCGCCGGCCGGTCTTGCCGTCGGAGTCAGGTGCCTGCGTGATCGCTCGTGGCCGATGGGGGTGCGTGGCTTCGGGGTGACCCCCGGAGGGCTCCATCGCCGGGCAGTGCCGAAGGCCGGTCGCGGGTGCGATGGGGGTGTGCCGGGTCGGCCTGAGTGGTCGTGGCTCGAAGTGGCCGGAGTGTGTCGGGTCTTGGGGGAGTGAGTGGTCGATTTGGGTGTTTCGGCGCAGTGATCGACCGCTCGGCGATGTGCCCCGGAGCCGGGCCGGCCGGTGGGTTGATCTTCGGCGGCGGACCCCGAGGGAAGTGGCCACGGAATGCAGCCGGTGCGGTACCCGGCGTGGGCGGGTCGTGACCCGGGATCCGGGTTTCACGTGCTGTAATTCAGCGTGCTCTACATCGTCCTCGTACTGGTGGTGGCGGCGCTCGCGCTGCTCGTCACCGCGCTCATCACGGCCGGCCCGCTGTGGGCGTGGGTCTCGATCGGTCTATCGGTGGTCGCCGGCCTGATCCTGCTCGTGGATTGGCTGCGGAGGCGGAACCGGCCGGACGCTGGGGAAGCCAAGCCGGCCGGTGGGGAAGCCGCGGGCGCGGCGACGGCCGAGGAGCTCGACGCCGAGCAGACCGCTCTGCTGCCGTCGAGGGGGGAGCTCGGGGATCCGGCCGACGTGCCCGAGCCGGAGATCGAGCCGGAACCCGCGGCCGGGACCGAAACGAAGACCGAGGCCGGCACCGCCGCGGCGAAGGAGTCGCCGGCGGGCGGCACCGTCGTGGCTGCCGGTGCCGGGCAGGCCGCGGACAAAGCCGTTACCACCGAATCCGCGGAGAAGGCCCCGCCCGTCAGGGAGACGCCGCCGGCGGAGGAGGAGACGAGCGCGGAGGACCTGGCGGTCGTCAAGGAACTCGACGACCAGGTGGTCGTGGTCGACGAGTACCCGCGCTACCACCTGGTCGATTGCCCCTGGCTCTCCGGGCGCGACACGATCCCCATCGGGGTCGGCGAGGCGCGCCAGCTCGGCTTCACGCCGTGCGCGCGCTGCGGGCCCGACGCCGTGCTCGCCGCGGCGCACCGCTAGAGCCCGAGGACCTCGCCCAGCGCCGCGCGCCCCGAGTCGGTCAAGCGCACGGCGCGGTGGGCGCGGGCGCGGCGGCGCAACCAGCCGGCGTCGAGAAAACTGCTGGTGACGGCCGCGCCGAGCGCCTCCGCCAAGTGGTGGCGCTGCTCGCTCCACTCGAGACGGAAGCGCAGCAACGGCCGGCGCGCCGAGGACACCGCGGCCAGGTCGACGCCCAGCGCCGCGAACACCCGTGGCGGCGGGGCCCAGCGCGTACGGATGATCCTGCAGCTGCGCGGAAATCCGGTCACCGGGGCGGCGCGCGGTGGTCGGGTCACCGTCCACAGTGATCAGTGCGCCGCGGGAAACGAGGGCGGCGGTGACGGCGACGCCGAGCTGTCCGGCGACGTGGTCGTACTGTGCCGATCGTTCTGTGCCGATCGTTGCCAATTCGACCACAGTCACGGCCGAATGAACTTCGCGGCAACGGTCACTTGCCAGGTGGGGGTCGGCCTGCTTTTGGTCGGATTGGCCGCATGTGCGCGCCGTACACAGGGCTTCCGCGCGCGTGCCTTCGCGCAGCGAACGGACCGGTTGCGCCGGGGAGAACCGCGCGAGCGTCTCCAGCAGCTCGGGCGCCGCGCCGGCGAGGCGGTAGAAGCGGTGCCGTCCGGAGCTTTCCGCGGTGACGACGCCCGCCGCCGGCAGCTTGGCCAGGTGCGCACTCGTGCCCTGCGCCGAAAGACCCGCCTCGGCGGCCGGCACCGAGGCCGCCGGCGCCCGGCCGTCGCCGAGGGCCATCAGCACCCGCACGCGCGCCGGATCGGCGAACAGGGCCGCGGTCGCGGCGATGTCGGCGTCGCCCTTCGGACCGCCCACGCCGTCGGGGGTGCACCCACCACACTTCCACCGCGACCGAACCGTCCCCGGGGTTCACTGGGGACCATGAGACCGGCCCTCCTGATCACCCTGTGCACCGGGATGTTCCTGGTACAGCTCGACGTGACCGTCGTGAACGTCGCCCTGCCCACGCTCGGCACCCAGCTGCACGCGGGCCTCACCGCGCTGCAGTGGGTCGTCGACGGCTACTCGGTCGTCCTCGCCGCGCTGCTGCTGGCGGGTGGCGCGCTCGGTGATGTCCTCGGCCACCGCGGTGTGGTGCTCACCGGGCTGGCCGTGTTCGGCGCCGCGTCCGCCGCGTGCGGCCTCGCGCAGACGGCGAGCTGGCTGAGCGCCGCCCGTGCGGCGCAGGGGATCGGCGCCGCGCTGCTGCTGCCCGGCACGCTCGCCGTGATCAACCGGCAGTGCCCCGACCCCGCCACCCGCGCCCGTGCGCTGGGCGTGTGGGCCGGGGTGTCGGCGCTCGCGCTGCCGGCCGGCCCGTTGCTCGGCGGGCTGCTCGTGTCCTTCGCCGGCTGGCGGCCGGTGTTCCTGCTCAACGTCCCAGTCACCCTCGTCGCCGCGGTCGCGATCCACCGGCTCCTCGGCCCGAGCCTCCGCACCCCCGGCCGGGTCGACCTGCCCGGCGCCGCCACCGCCGCGCTCGCCCTCGGCGCCGGTGTCTACGCCGTGATCGGGCGCCAGCCCCTCGTCGCGCTGCTCGCCGCGGCGGCCGCGGTGGCGTTCGTGGTGATCGAGCACCGCGCCGCCGACCCGATGCTGCCGCTGTCGGTGCTGTGCCGTCGGCGCACCGCCGGTGCCACCGTGATCTGCGCGGTCATGAACTTCGCCGGCCTCGGCTCGGTGCTCGTGTTCACGCTCTACCTGCAGGGTGTGCTCCACCTGTCACCGCTGGAAGCCGGCCTGGCGATGCTGCCGCTGTTCCTGCCCCTGGTCCTGCTGAGCCCGCTCAGCGGCCGCCTCGCCGCGCGCCGCCCGCGGCCGCCGATCCTCGCCGGGCTGCTGCTCGGCGCGCTGGGCCTGACCGGGCTCCTGCGGGTGGACGCGACCACGGGCTACGCGACCCTGCTGCCCGCGTTCCTCGTGTTCGGCACCGGCATGGGCCTGCTCACCGCCGCCGTCGTCACGGCCGCGGTCGCCGACGCGCCGCCGGAGCGCGCGGGCATCGCCGGCGGCGTCAACAACGCCGCGCGCCAGGCCGCCGGCGCGCTCGGTGTCGCGGTTTTCGGTGCTGTGGCAGGGGATCCGGCCCAGCGCGACGGTTTCGTCCACGGCCTGCACACGCTCGGTCTCGTCGCAGCGGGGCTGTGGGTCGCGGCCGCGGCCCTCGCCGTCGTCACGACGGGTCGCCGGGTCACCGCGAACTCGGTTGCGCACCCGGGCTAACCTGGTACCAGCAAGGCGTCGATCCGGCCATCACCGGGGAGCCTCCGGAAGAACAGGGCGCGTGCGTCCCCAGTAGACCCGGACGGGGCGGCCCGTCACAGCCGACGAACGAGTGGCCCGGCGAGCACCAAGCCGGGCAAGCGGGGTGGTACCGCGTGACGCGCGAGCGTCTCGTCCCCGTGTGGGTGACCGGTAGGCGCCGGTCGTCCGTACGCGAGCGACGAACGCAAGGAGCGCACCCCGATGTACCCGAAGGCCCAGGTGGACGGCGAGGAGTCAGTCCCCGCCCAGCCGTCGTTCCCCGCGCTGGAGCAGCGCGTGCTCGAGTACTGGGAGACCGACCGGACGTTCCAGGCCTCGATCGACGCGCGCCCGGCCGGGGCGAACGGCGACAACGAGTACGTGTTCTACGACGGCCCGCCGTTCGCCAACGGCCTGCCGCACTACGGGCACCTGCTCACCGGGTACGTGAAGGACATCGTCCCGCGCTACCAGACGATGAAGGGCAAGCACGTCGAGCGCCGGTTCGGGTGGGACACCCACGGCCTGCCCGCGGAGCTCGAGGCGATGCGCCAGCTCGGCATCACGGAGAAGGAAGAGATCGAGGCGATGGGGGTCGCCAAGTTCAACGAGGCCTCCCGCGAATCCGTGCTGCGCTACACCAAGGAGTGGGAGGAGTACGTCACCCGCCAGGCGCGCTGGGTCGACTTCGACCACGACTACAAGACGCTCGACCTGTCCTACATGGAGTCGGTCATCTGGGCGTTCAAGCAGCTGTGGGACAAGGGCCTGGTGTACGAGGGCTACCGCGTGCTGCCCTACTGCTGGCGTGACGAGACGCCGCTGTCCAACCACGAGCTGCGGATGGACGACGATGTCTACCGCACGCGCCAGGACCCGGCCGTCACCGTCGGGTTCCGCTTGGAGGGCAACGGAACCGAGCTCGACGGCACGTACCTGCTCATCTGGACGACCACGCCGTGGACGCTGCCGTCGAACCTCGCCACGGCCGTGCACCCCGAGGTGCGCTACGTCGTGGTGGAGAGCGAGAACTTCCCCGGCAAGCGGTTCCTGCTCGCGGAAGCCCGCGTCGGCGCGTACGCGCGTGAGCTCGGCGAAGAGCCGACCGTCGTGGCGCACTACACGGGTGAGCAGCTGCTCGGAAACCGTTACGCCCCACCGTTCCCGTACTTCCTCGGCCGTGAGAACGCGCACCGGGTCCTCTCGGCCGACTACGTGACGACCGAGGACGGCACCGGCGTCGTGCACATCGCGCCCGCCTACGGTGAAGAGGACAAGGTCGTCACCGACGCCGCGGGCATCACGCCGGCCACCCCGGTCGACGCGCGCGGCCGCTTCGACGCGACCGTGCCCGACTACGAGGGCCAGCAGGTGTTCGAGGCCAACCCGAACATCATCCGCGACCTCAAGAACGGCACGGGTTCCGCCGCTCAGCAGGGTCCGATCCTGCTGCGCCACGAGACCTACGAGCACCCGTACCCGCACTGCTGGCGCTGCCGCAACCCGCTGATCTACCGCGCGGTGTCGTCGTGGTTCGTCGCGGTGACGCAGTTCAAGGACCGCATGGTCGAGCTCAACCAGCAGATCACGTGGTACCCGGACAACGTCAAGGACGGCCAGTTCGGCAAGTGGCTGGAGAACGCCCGCGACTGGTCGATCTCCCGCAACCGCTACTGGGGTTCGCCGATCCCGGTGTGGCAGTCGGACGACCCGACCTACCCGCGCACGGACGTCTACGGTTCGCTCGACGAGCTGGAGCGCGATTTCGGCGTGCGGCTGGACAACCTGCACCGCCCCTACATCGATGAGCTGACCCGGCCGAACCCGGACGACCCGACCGGCAAGTCGGTGATGCGCCGCGTGCCCGAGGTGCTCGACGTGTGGTTCGACTCGGGCTCGATGCCGTACGCCCAGGTGCACTACCCGTTCGAGAACGCCGAGTGGTTCGAGCACCACTACCCGAGCGACTTCATCGTGGAGTACATCGGGCAGACGCGCGGCTGGTTCTACCTGCTGCACGTGCTCGCGACGGCGCTGTTCGACCGGCCGGCGTTCCGCACCTGCATCAGCCACGGCATCGTGCTCGGCTCCGACGGGCAGAAGATGTCGAAGTCGCTGCGGAACTACCCGGACGTGACCGAGGTGTTCGACCGCGACGGGTCCGACGCCATGCGGTGGTACCTCATGGCGAGCCCGATCCTGCGCGGCGGCAACCTCGTCGTCACCGACCGGGGCATCCGCGACGCCGTGCGCCAGGCCGTGCTGCCGCTGTGGAACTCGTACTACTTCCTCGCCCTCTACGCCAACGCCGAGGGCGTGGAAGGCAAGTGGCGTACGGATTCGCGGCACCTGCTCGACCGGTACGTGCTCGCGAAGACCCACGAGCTCGTGACCGACGTCGAGTACGGGCTGGACAACTACGACATCGCCGGCGCGTGCCAGACCGTGCGCGACTTCCTCGAGGTCCTCACGAACTGGTACGTGCGCCGGTCGCGCGACCGCTTCTGGGCGGGTGACCAGGACGCGATCGACACGCTGCACACGGTGCTGGAGGTGACCTCGCGCGTCGTCGCGCCGCTGCTGCCGCTCACGACCGAGACGGTGTGGCGTGGCCTCACGGGCGGCCGTTCGGTGCACCTGACCGACTGGCCGAGCTCGCTCGACCTGCCGGCCGACGCGGCGCTGGTCACGGCCATGGACCGGGTGCGGCAGGTGGCGTCGACGGCGCTGTCGCTGCGCAAGGCCAACAAGCTGCGCGTTCGCCTGCCGCTCGCGAAGCTGCTGGTGGCGGCCGAGGACGTGGAGGCACTGCGCGAGTTCACCGACATCCTGCGCGACGAGGTGAACGTGAAGTCGGTGGAGCTGACCACCGACGTCGCGGCGCACGGCTCGTTCGAGGTCGCGGTGAACGCACGGGCGGCCGGGCCGCGGTTGGGCAAGGACGTGCAGAAGGTCATCAAGGCCGTGAAGGCCGGCGACTGGACCACGAACCCGGGCGGGGTCGTGGTGGCGGCGGGCGTGGAGCTGCTCGACGGCGAGTACGAGCGGCGCCTCGTGGCCAAGGACGGCGGCGCGGCGGCCGAGCTGCCGGGCGGGTCCGGGCTGGTGCAGCTCGACACCGAGGTCACCGACGACCTCAACGACGAGGGTGTGGCCCGGGACCTGGTGCGCGTGGTGCAGCAGGCCCGGCGCGAGGCCGGACTCGACGTGTCCGACCGGATCGCGCTGACGGTCGACGCGCCGGAGAACGTGGTGGCGGCGGTGAAGAAGTTCGAGGAGTTCGTGGCCTCGGAGACGCTGGCCACGTCGGTGGCCTACGGCTCCGTGAGCGCGGGCTTCGAGGGCACGGTCGGCGACGGCGTGAAGGTCCGCGCGGCGGTCGAGAAGGCGTAGTGCTCCGGCCGTCCCGGCGTTGAGCACGAATCGGCGTCGGGACGGCCGCTTTCTCACGTGTAACGCTCCTTGTCCGTCAGCGATGGGCAAGCTGGGCCGAGTGCGCGCACGCCGCACAGGCCTGGGGGAGAGTCGCAAGTGAGTCCTGCCGGTAAGAGAGCCGTTCTGATCGGGGGCGCGGTCGCGATGGTCGCGATCGTCGCGGCGGCGGTGGTGCTGCTGACCGGCGGTTCCGCGCCCGTGGCGAAGGCGGACGATCCGATCCAGACCACGGTCGCCGCGGGACCGACCGCTCCCGACCCGACGTCGGCGGCGCAGCTGTACCTGAACGACTTCGCGGGCCACAACACCGACGACGCGAGCCTGATCACCGACGACCCGCACGGCTCGGCCGCCGCGCTGCGCGACGCCTGGAACACGCTCAAGCCGGTCGGGCTGCAGGCCAAGCTGGGCAAGGTCGCCGACCCGGCCGCGACCGGGTCGAAGACGACCGCCGCGTACACCCTGACCTGGGACCTCGGCCCCGGACACGTGTGGTCCTACGACGGCAGCCTCGACCTCGTGCACGCCGGCGACAGCTGGCGGGTGCACTGGGTGCCGACCGCGCTGCACCCGAAGCTGCAAGCCGGCCAGCGGCTCGTGATCGCGACCGCCGCGGCCGACGAGGCGGCGGTGGTCGACCGCGACGGCAAACCGGTGGTCATCGCCGGCCCCGGCGGCACCCACCTCGACCCGGCCGCGAAGTTCCCGCTGCTCACGCAGGCGCTGACCGGACAGGGCACCGCGAAGCCGTCCGACACCTTCGCCGTGCAGCGCGTGGACACCGCCGGCAAGGTGCTCGAAACGCTCTTCGGCAAGGTCGAGGACGGGCAGGCGGCGGTGAAGTCCACGGTGAGCATCGCCGTGCAGAACGCGGCCCAGTCGGCCGTCGACTCCTACCGCGGCAAGGCCGTGATCGTGGCGGTCCAGCCGTCGACGGGCGGGGTGCTCGCGGTGGCGCAGAACGCGGCGGCGGGCACCAGCCCCTCGGCCCTCAACGGCCTGTACGCGCCGGGCTCGACGTTCAAGATCGTGACCGCGACCGCGGCGCTGGAAGCCGGCGTCGTGACCAAGGATTCGCAGGTGCCGTGCCCGCTCACCGCGCGGATCGGCACCCGCACGATCTCCAACGAGGGGTTCGACCTCGGCACCACCACCGTGCACCGGGCGTTCGCGCACTCGTGCAACACCTCGTTCGGCCGGCTCGCTTCGCAGCTGCCGCCCGACGCGCTCGCGAACGCCGCCAACCAGTACGGCCTCAACGCCGACTTCGAGATCCCCGGCCTGACCACCGAACTGGGCAAGGTCGGCCCCGCCGGCAGCGCCGACGAGCAGGTGGAGGACGGCATCGGCCAGGGCACCGTGCAGGTGAGCCCGTTCGGCGAGGCGCTGATGGCCGCGACGGTGGCCGCGGGCAAGGCGGTGACGCCGAAGCTGTGGCAGGGCGACGACGGCGCGACCACGGTGAACTACGGCTACCACGCGCCGTCGGCGAGTGTGCTGGCCTCGCTGCGCACGATGATGCGCGAGGTCGTCACCGGAGGCACCGCCACCGGACTGGCGCGCTCGGGCACCGTGTTCGGCAAGACCGGCACCGCGCAGTTCGGCGACGGCGCCGAGGCGCACGGCTGGTTCGTGGGCTACCGCGGTGACGTCGCGTTCTGCGTGTTCCTGGAAGGCGGCAACGACTCCGGCCCGGCCGTGACGCTCGGGGCGAAGTTCCTCGCCGGCGTGAAGTAGCACTTCGGGCGTGACGTTTCGGCGGCGGCCGAAGCTTCGGGCTCCTACCGTGGAGGCATGGAGACCGTCGCGCTGGCCGAGGTGGCCGCGGTGCTCGCCGACCCGAGCCGGGCGACGATGTGCCTCGCCCTGCTGGACGGGCGCGCCTGGACGGTCGGCGAGCTGGCCGCGGCGGCGCGGGTCGCGGTGTCGACCGCGAGCGAGCACGTGACGAAGCTGCACGACGCGGGGTTCGTCGCGCGGGTGAAGCAGGGCCGTCACGCGTACGTCCGCATCGCCGACCCGCGCGTGGCCGAGCTGATCGAGCGCCTGGCGCAGCACGCCGAGCACCGCGAACCGGTGGGGCTGAAGGCGTCCCTGCGCACGCAGCGCCTGAGTTTCGCGCGCAGCTGCTACGACCACCTCGCCGGCACCGTCGGCGTCGCGCTGCGCGAAGGCCTGATCGCGAGCGGGATCGTCGGCACCGGCGACGGGCTCACGCTCACCCCGGCCGGGCGCGAGGTGCTCGGCGAGCTCGGCGTCGCCGTGCCGGAGCACGGCCGGCGCCCGCTACTGCGCGACTGTCTGGATTGGACGGAGCGGCGCGACCACCTCGCCGGCGCCGTGCCCGCCGCGATCCTGGCGCGCGCGGTCGACGCGGGATGGGTCACGCGTGATCGGCAACGCGCGGTGCGCCTGCGGCCTTCGGCGGCGCGGCCGTTTGCCGCGCTCGGTGTCGATCTGGCAACCCTGGGTGGCTCTCCCGCGGCCTAACACACCTCTTTGCCCGAGTTGTCCGGTGGTGCACGAACGAGTGAGCGCCTCCGTTTCTCTATTCTGGAAGCCCACGGTGACCGGAGGGGGGCGGAGATGGACCAGCTTCCCCTGCTGCTCGGGATCGGCGGAGTGGTGCTGCTCGCGTCGGTGGTCGCCGTGCGCGTGTCGATCCGGCTGGGCCTGCCCTCGCTGCTGCTGTACCTCGGCATCGGCGTGGCGCTGGGCGAATCGGGCTTCGGCATCCGGTTCGACAACCCCGGCCTCACCCAGTCACTCGGGCTGGCCGCGCTCGTCATGATCCTCACCGAAGGCGGGCTCACGACGCGGTGGCAGGCCGTGAAACCCGCGCTGGGGCTGGGGATCCTTTTGTCCACAGTGGCCGTGGCCGTGAGCATCGCGGTCACCGGCGCGGCGCTGCACTGGCTGCTCGGCCTCGACTGGCGGCTCGCGCTGCTGTGGGGTTCGGTGCTCGCCTCGACCGACGCCGCGGCGGTGTTCTCGGTGCTGCGGAGGGTGGGGGTGCGGCCGAAGCTCGTCGGCGCGCTCGAGCTGGAGTCGGGCATCAACGACGCGCCCGCGTACATCGCGGTGATCGTGCTCGCGTCGACCGATGCGGTGGACTGGACCCTGCCGCTGTTGGTCGTTTACGAACTCGCCGCCGGCCTGGCGATCGGCCTGCTCTTCGGCTGGCTGGGCGCGATGGCGCTGCGCCGGGCCGCGCTGCCGGCCACCGGTCTCTACCCCCTGGCGACGGTGGCGGTGTGCATCCTCGCGTACTCCTCGGGGCAGCTGGCGCACGCGTCGGGGCTGCTCGCCACCTACGTCGCCGGGCTGGTGCTGGGCAACTCGAAGCTGCCGCACCGGTCCGACACGCTCTCGTTCGCCGAAGGCCTCGGCTGGATCGCGCAGATCGGACTGTTCGTGCTGCTCGGGCTCTTCGCCTCGCCGAGCCGGCTGCTGGAGACGGTGGTGCCCGGCCTCGTCGCGGGCGCGGTGGTGCTGCTGCTCGCGCGGCCGCTGTCGGTGGTGATCGCCCTGCTGCCGTTCCGGCTGCCCTGGCGCGAACAGACGTTCCTCTCGTGGGCGGGCCTGCGCGGGGCCGTGCCGATCGTGCTCGCGATGATCCCGCTCTCGCAGGGCCTGCCGGGCGCGGGGCAGCTGGTCGACGCCGTGTTCGTGCTGGTCATCGTGCTCACGCTGCTGCAGGGGGCCACGCTCGGGCCGTTCGCGCGGCTTCTGGGCCTCGCGAAGACCTCCGAGGCCCAGGAGATCGAGGTGGACGCCGCGCCGCTGGACGAGCTGGGCGCCGAGCTGCTGCAGGTGCGGATCCAGAAGGGCTCGAAGCTGCACGGCGTGTACATCTCCGAGCTCGGCCTGCCCCCAGGCGCCACCGTGAGCCTCGTGGTCCGCCGCGGCGCCGGCTTCACCCCGCAGAAGACCAGCCGGCTCCAGGAGGACGACCAGCTGCTGGTCGTCACCACGGCGCGGGACCGCGACGCGACCGAACGCCGCCTCCGCGCGGTCGACCGGGCCGGGCGGCTGGCCCGGTGGCGGGGCGAGCTGGGTCGCTGACGTTCGCCGGCGGCGGGGCGTCATGCTGTGAGCGCCGTCTCAGATCACGGGACGGGGGTTTCTCCCGGGGCCCGGAATCGGTTACCTTCGAGCACAGGTCATGAGTGCCAGCGCGAAGCCCCGGCTTGCTGGCCGGCAACCCTCCTACCGCGGTGGGGTGCCCCGGGTGAGGACCGGGCCGGTCGCGATGTGCGGCGGGCAAGCGCGGGCCCCTCGCCGGGGGTCCCCCGGACTGCCGAGGAGGCACCGCCATGACTCTCGCCCTGGATCGTACCGAAACCCCCGCCGAAACCCTTGCCGCGCAAGAAGTTCCGGCGGTCGCGGGGGCGGCGCTGCACGTGCCGCTGGTGACCGGTGACGAGATCGGCTACGCGAACCTCGACCACGCGGCGAGCGCGCCCTGTCTCGACGCGGTGCGTTCGGCCGTCGACGAGTTCCTGCCCTGGTACGCGAGCGTGCACCGTGGCGCCGGCTTCGCGTCGCAGGTGTCCACCCGGCTTTACGAGCGCACGCGCGACATCCTGCGCCGGTTCGTCGACGCGCGTACCACCGACACCGTCGTGTTCACCCGCAACACCACCGATTCCTTCAACCTGCTGGCCCGCTCGCTGCCGCGGCGCACGTCGGTGGTCGTGTTCGACACCGAGCACCACGCCGCACTTTTGCCGTGGCGGGGCCCGAACGTGCGGCGCGTGCAGCTGCCGCGCACGCGCCTGGCCGCGGTGTCCGTTGTGGACGAAGCGCTCGCCGCCTGCCCGGAAGGTCCGCGGCTGGTGGTGGTCGCCGGCGCGTCGAACGTGACCGGCGAGCTGCTGCCCGTGGCCGAGATCGCCGCCGTGGCGCGGAAACACGGCGCGCGCGTGGCGCTGGACGCCGCGCAGCTCGCGCCGCACCGCCGGATTTCGCTGCGGGAGCTGGACGTCGACTACGTCGCGCTCTCGGGGCACAAGCTGTACGCGCCCTTCGGCGCCGGTGCGCTGATCGGCCGGTCCGACTGGCTGCGCGCCTCCGAGCCGTACCTCGCCGGCGGGGGCGCGACGAAGCTCGTGACCGAGGAAGCCGTCGTGTGGAACACGGGTGCCGAACGGCACGAGGCCGGTTCGCCCAACACTGTCGGCGTGTACGCGCTCGGCGTGGCGTGCGAGCGGCTGGCCGCGAACTGGACCGCGATCGGCGAGCACGAGGCCGCGCTGCTGGAGCGCCTGCGCAAGGGCCTGGCCGGCATCCCGGGCTGCGCCGAGCTGCGCCTGTTCGACGCGCCGGTCGACCGCGTCGGCACGGTGAGCTTCGTCGTCGACGGTTTCGAACCCGGCTGGCTCGCCGCGGTCCTCTCGGCCGAGTACGGCATCGGCGTGCGCGACGGCGCGTTCTGCGCCCACGTCGCCACCAAGCGCCTCATCGGCACGACCGGCCGCGAAGGACAGCAGGCCGTGCGCGTGAGCCTCGGCCTGGGCAGCACCGAAGAGCACGTGGACCGCGTCGTGCTGGCGCTGCGCCAGATCGTCGCCCGGGGTGCGCGCTGGGAGTACACGAAGGTCGACGGCCGCTGGGCGCCGGTCGGGGACCCGCGGGAGCTTCCGCCGTTCTGCGCCTGATCGCTGTGTTGGGCGTGTGGGAAGATCTTGGGGTTTCCGGGTTCCGCCGGCACTGCTGGGCTTCGCCGAACTGATCCTGGCCGCCGTTGCGGCTCGCGGCGGGGTCCGGCTCGGCGGCCGGTGAGTTCGTGAACCTCTCGGCGGTGCCGATGAAGCACGTCTACCTGGACTACTTCGGCACGACCGTGGGCGGCGAGCAGTTCCTGAGCCGGGACCCGCCGACCTGCACCTCGGCTCTGGACCGGCCCATCGCGCTCGCAGTGGTGGTGGCGATCGTCGTCGCCGGCTACGCCCGCGCCGGCGCGAAACCCGCGCGTCTCGCCCTGGCCCTCGCTGGTGGTGTGCCGGGAGTGCCGGTGCTCGACTTGGCCGGGTACGCGCAGTTCGGCCTGGCCGCCGAGACCCGCGGTCGCGTGCCGCCCGCGGTGGGGCTGGTGGTGCTCGCGGGGTACGAGCGCACCCTGCGGCTCCTCGCCGTCGGGGTGGTGTTCGTGGCGGCGGCGGTGCTGCTGCCCGGGCTCGCCGGGGTGGTTTCGTCGGCGGTGGTGCTGCTGGCGGTGGCGTTCGTGGTGGTGGCCGGGCCCGCGAAGGGACGCTCCCGGCCTGCCGCCGCGATCGGCTGAGACGCGGGCGTGGACAATGGGGGTGTGAGCACCGAGTCCTCCTCGTCCGAACACGATCTGTCCGAACACGATCTGTCCGAGCCCGGTTCGCCCGAACCCGGCCGGCCCGAAGGCACGCCCGCCGTCGAACCGGTGGCGGCCGGCGACGCGGCCCCCGCGGCCTCGGACGAGCCCGAAGCACCCGTCCGGTTGCCGAAGCGCCGGGTCGGCCTGGTGTTCGCGGTCGCGGCGCTGATCTGGGTGATCGACCTCGTGTCGAAGAACCTCGTGGCGGCCAACCTCGAGGGCAAGGAGCCGGTGCGCATCCTCGGCGGGCTCATCTACCTGCAGGTGATCCGCAACCCCGGCGCGGCCTTCTCGATGGCCACCGGCATGACGTGGGTGCTCGCGCTGGTCGCGGCGGCCGTGGCGGTCGCGATCATCTGGCTGTCGCGGCGACTGCGCAGCGTGGGCTGGGCCATCGGCCTCGGCCTGGTGCTCGCGGGCGCCCTCGGCAACCTCACCGATCGCATCTTCCGCGCCCCCGGTCCGCTGCGCGGCCACGTCATCGACTTCATCTCGGCGTTCGCTCCCAACGGCGAGGGGTTCGCGATCTTCAACATCGCCGACTCCGCGATCTGCGTCGGCGGTGTGCTCATCGTGCTGCTGTCGCTGCTGGGCAAGGACTACGACGGCACGTCCACGCGCGACAAGAAGGAGAAGGCCGCGTGACCGGACGCCTGCTGCCCGTCCCCGACGGGCTCGACGGCATGCGCGTCGACGCCGGCCTCGCCAAACTGCTGGGCCTGTCGCGCACGGTCGTGGCCGAGCTGGCCGAGGCCGGCGACGTGCTGGTGGACGGCCGGCCCGCGGGCAAGTCCGACCGCCTCACCGCCGGCGGCCTGCTCGAAGTCACGCTGCCGGAGCCGGCGTCACCGGTGCAGATCGTCGCCGAGCCGGTGGCGGGCATGAAGATCCTCCACGACGACGACGACATCGTGGTGATCTCCAAGCCCGTGGGCGTCGCCGTGCACCCGAGCCCGGGCTGGACCGGGCCCACGGTCGTCGGTGGCCTCGCCGCCGCGGGCCTGCGCATCTCGACGTCGGGCGCGGCCGAGCGCCAGGGTGTGGTGCACCGGCTCGACGCCGGCACCACCGGCGTGATGGTCGTGGCCAAGAGCGAGCACGCGTACACGGTCCTGAAGCGGGCGTTCAAGGAGCGCACCGTGGACAAGGGCTACCACGCCGTGGTGCAGGGCCATCCCGACCCGACGCGAGGCACCATCGACGCACCGATCGACCGCCACCCGCGCCACGACTACAAGTTCGCCGTGGTCGCGGGCGGGCGCCCGAGCGTGACGCACTACGAGGTGGTGGAGGCGTTCCGCGCCGCGTCACTGGCGCACGTGAAGCTGGAGACCGGCCGTACGCACCAGATCCGCGTGCACTTCTCGGCGCTGCGCCACCCGTGCGTGGGTGACCTGACCTACGGCGCCGACCCGGTGCTGGCACGCCACCTCGGCCTCACACGGCAGTGGCTGCACGCCCGCACGCTCGGTTTCGCGCACCCGGCCGACGGCCGCTGGGTCGAGTTCGAGGCGGAGTACCCCGACGACCTCGCCCGCGCGCTGGAGATCCTGCGCGAGGAGAGCTACTAGCCCTCGACCGTCCAGGTCAGCGTGCGGTCGTCCGGCTCCGGGCGTGGGCTCCAGCGGACCGAGACCACCCGCGTCGTGTCCGGGAGGACGTAGACGGTGTGGCCGCCGAGCGTCTCGCCGGGCCGCACGCCGATCCTGTGCGGCGGTCGCGAGGTCAACGACACGGGTGCCTTGGCGACCGTCGTGCCGTCGGCCGTCACGAGCTCGAGGTAGTTGTCGGGCAGCGACGCGAACGGCACGGCGCCGCGGTTGGTGATCTCGGTGTGCACGACCACGGCCCGCTCGCCCGCGTCGAGGCGGTAGCCGGCGGCGCCGAACAGGTAGTCGGCCGGGTCCTGCACCTCGAGCAGCTGCACGGTGAGCTGCTCGCCTTCGAGTCCTTGCGTCGCCATCGTCTCGCCGATGCGACCGTGCCGGCCGCCGTCGGCGCCCTGGCGGCGGGGCTCGTCGCCGCGGGCCCAGGACGCCGTCTGCGGCACGCCCCAGGTGCTCAGCACGGGGTCGAGCGGCGGCGGTCCCGGATGGGCGCCCGAGGGCACGCCGTAGGCACCCGAGGGCACTCCGTACGCTCCGGACGGTCCACCGTGGACGGACGGCGCGCCCGGCCCGGGTGGCATTCCGGGCGCGTTTCCGGGGCGCGGAACGGGTGCGCTCGGCGGGCCGGCGGCCGGAAACCCTTGTCCCGTCGGCATCCCCGCCGCCACGCCCGGCCCCGGCCGGCCGGGCGGCACGGCGACGGGCATCGGCCCCGACGGCGGCTGAGCGGGCTGCTGCTGCCACGACGGCGGTGCCGCCGCGATCGCCGCGCGCAGGCCGGCGGGGTCGCTCTCCACGCCCACGAGCAGCGGCAACCCGCTGCCGGACAAGGCAACCAGCCGGTAGGCGACCTCACGCGGGTCCATGCCCACTTTGGCCGCGAGGTCGTGGACGGCCGTTTTGCCCAGCTCGGCGAGGGCGGCGAGCAGGCGGACATCGGCGGGATCGGTCACGGCCACTCGGGCAACGCTACCGTCCGGGCCGCGGCTGACGCGGCAAGGCCGGGACCGCGTCGCCCGGTCCGGTGGCGCGCAGGCGCTCCGGTGGCGCTGCGTACTGGTTCCGGCGAGAAATGACCGTTCACAGTGGGTGAACGGGACGCTCGTGCCGGAACGCCACTCGCGGCCCCGGATCTCCATTAGGGTCGGCAGCACACGGCACCACCGAACCCCGGGAGTCCGCACCCATGACCGTCGTCACCGATCTCGCCGACGAGCTCGTCGGCGAGATGTTCGGCTTCGAACCGCTCTCCGCCGCGATCCTGGGCATCAAGCCCGACGCGCCGGGACTCGGCGACCCGAGCGCCGCCGCCGAGGCCGCGTACCGCGAGCGGCTCGCCGGGCTGCTGGCGCGGGCGCGGGAGGTCGAGCCGGCCGGTCTCGACGCCACCGACCGGGTCACCCGGCAGGTGGTGATCAGCTCGATCGAGGGCAAGCTCGACCTCATCGACAGCCGCTTCGGCGAGTTCACCGTGACCGACCTGTTCGTCGGGCCGGCCGCGGGCCTGCTCTCGGCGCTCCCGATGGTGCCCGTGCTGCCGGGTGAGAAGGCTCAGGTGCACCTCGACCGGCTCGCCGGGATCCCGGCGTACCTGCGCGCGGTCGCCGTGCGCCACCGCGAGGGCGTCGAAGCCGGGCTGGTGCCCGTCGAGCGGCTGGTGAAGGCCGCGATCGCCCACGTCGACCGCTACCTGGCCGCGCCGGGCAGCGACCCCCTGCTGCGCCAGCCGGCTCCCGACGAGGCGTTCGCGAGCCGGCGCGAGGAGCTGCTGCGCGACGTCGTGCGCCCGGCGTTCAAGGAGTACCGCGACTTCCTCGAAGCCGAGGTCCTCGCCCACGGCCGGCCCGACGACCGCGCCGGCGTGTCGTGGCTGCCCGGCGGCGACGAGATCTACGCCCGGCTCGCCCGCATGCACACGACCACGGACCGCACGCCCCAGGACCTGCACGACACGGGCCTGGCCGTGATCGCGGGCCAGGTCGAGCAGTACCGGGAGCTGGGCGAGCGCGTGTTCGGCACCCGCGATCTGCAGGAGATCTTCGAACGGCTGCGCACCGATGCGAAGCTGCGCTGGACGAGCGCCGAGGAGCTGCTCGACACCGCGCGCTCGGCCATCACCCGCGCGGCCGCCGAGGCGCCGAAGTGGTTCGGCACGATCCCCGAGCAGCCCTGGACCGTCGAAGCCGTGCCGGAGGACTCCGCGCCCGGCGCGCCGCCCGCGTACTTCATGCCGCCGGCCGCCGACGGCTCGCGCCCGGGCACCTACTTCGCCAACACCTACGAGGCCACCGAGCGGTTCCGGCACACAGCCGAGGTCACGGCGTTCCACGAGGCCATCCCCGGTCACCACTTCCAGCTCAGCACCGCGCTCGGGCTCACCGAGCTGCCGCTGCTGCGGCGCCTGGGCGATTTCAACGCCTACGTGGAGGGCTGGGGTCTCTACACCGAGCGCCTCGCCGACGAGATGGGCCTGTACTCCGACGACGTGGCGCTGCTCGGCATGCTCACGCTCGAGTCGATGCGGGCCGGGCGGCTCGTGGTCGACACCGGGCTGCACGCGCTGGGCTGGAGCCGGCAGCAGGCCATCGACTACCTCGTCGGGAACACGCCGATGGGCAAGCTGGAGATCGAGGCGGAGATCGACCGCTACATCGGCTACCCGGGCCAGGCGCTCGCGTACCTGGTGGGGCGCCTGGAGATCCAGCGGATCCGCGCGGTGGCCGAAACCCGGCTGGGCAGCGCGTTCGACATCCGCGCGTTCCACGACGTCGTGCTCTCGGGCGGGGCGCTGCCGCTGTCGGTGCTCGACTCGGTGGTCGGGGAGTGGATCGCCGGCCACGGCGATACCGTCGACGGGCTCGCCGCGGACCTGCTGGAGCTGGAGTTCGAGCGCGAGCCGCTCGAACGCACGATGCTGGGACTGCCGGGTGACCACGGCGCGCTGCCCGACCCGAGCCTGGCCGCGAAGGAGCGCTTCCGGGCCCGCTACACCGACTTGGCCGACCGCGCCGAGGCCATCGACCGGGCCGGGCTGTCGGCCACCGACGTCGTGACCCGCGACGTGGTCATCGCCCGCGCCCGTGGTGTGGTCGACACGCTCGACTCGCGGCTGTCCGGGTTCGCGGTGAGCGACGGGTTCAGCTCGCCTGCCCTGAACCTGGTGAACCTCCTCGGGGCGATGGTGCCCGACGACGAGGAGAAGGCGCGAGGGTACCTGCGGCGGCTCGCGGGCTACGGCGACTACCTCGACGCGGTGATCGAGGCACAGCGCGCCACGGTGGCCGACGGGTTCGCGCCGCCGGATTTCCTGGTGCGCGTGGGCATCGGGTACGTCGAGCGCTACCTCGCGGCCGAGGACACCGACCCGATGCGAGTCACGCCGTCCGTCGAGATCGCCGGGTTCGCCGAGGAACGCGACGGGCTGCTGGCCGAGGTCGTGCGCCCGGCCTACGCTCGCTACCGCGCGTTCCTGGCCGACGAGGTGGCGCCGGTCGCCAAGCCCGAGTCGCAGCCGGGCATCGGGCACCTGCCGGGCGGGCAGGAGAAGTACCAGGGCCTGATCCGCGCCGAGACGACCACCGACCGCACGGCGCAGGACCTGCACGAGGAGGGCCTGCGGATCGCGGAGCAGCTGGCAGGGGAGTACCGCGAGCTGGGCTCGAAGGTGTTCGGCACCGAGGACCTCGCCGAGATCTTCGAGCACCTGCGCAGCGACCCCGAGCTGCGCTGGCGCGACGGCGAGGAACTGCTGGCCGGCGCTCGCGCGGCCATCACGCGGGCGGAAGCCGTTGCCCCGCAGTGGTTCTCTCGCGTGCCCGCGGCGAAGTGCGTGGTGGCTCCGGTGCCCGAGGCCGACGCGGCGAGCGGCACCATCGCCTACTACCTGCCCGCGGCGCTCGACGGCTCACGGCCGGGCACGTACTACGCCAACACCCACGAGGCGAGCTCACGGCCGCGCTTCACCAGTGAGGGCATCGCGTTCCACGAAGCAGTGCCGGGGCACCATTTCCAGCTGTCGTTCGCGCAGGAGCTCACGGAGCTGCCGATGCTGCGGCGGCTGGTGCCGTTCAACGCCTACATCGAAGGCTGGGGCCTCTACTCCGAGCGCCTGGCCGACGAGATGGGCCTGTACTCCGACGACGTCACGCGCCTGGGCATGCTCACGCAGGACTCGATGCGCGCGGCCCGGCTCGTGGTCGACACCGGCCTGCACGCGCTGGGCTGGACGCGACAGCAGGCCGTGGACTACGCGGTGGCCAACACCCCGATGGCGCGGCTCGAGATCGAGGCGGAGATCGACCGGTACGTGGCGAACCCGGGCCAGGCACTCGGGTACATGGTGGGGCGCCTGGAGATCGAGCGGGTGCGCGCGGCGGCCGAGGAAGCGCTGGGCGGCGACTTCGACATCCGCGGGTTCCACGACGTGGTGCTGGGCAACGGAAACCTCCCACTGTCCACACTGGACACACTGGTCACCGAGTGGATCGCCGCCCGGCGGGCGGAGGGCGCGCGGTGAGCTGGCTCGACCTGCCCGAGGGTACGGACTTCGGGCTCGCCAACCTGCCCTACGGCGTGTTCTCACGGGGCGGCGCGCCCGAGCGGCGCGTCGGAGTGGCGGTGGGCGAGCACGTGCTCGACCTCTCGGCGGCGGCCGAGGAGGCGGCGGCGCCGTTCGCGCCGCTGCTCACGAGCGGGGTGCTCAACCCGCTGTTGGCGGCGGGGCCCGCGACGTGGCACGACGTGCGCGAGCAGACGCGCGAGTGGCTCACCGAGGTGCGCTACGCCGACCAGCTGCGCCCGCACCTGGTGTCGCGCACGGAGCTGACACACCACCTGCCGTTCGAGGTCGCGGACTACGTCGACTTCTATTCGAGCGAGCAGCACGCGATCAACGCCGGGCGGATCTTCCGCGGTGCCGACGACGAGCTGATGCCGAACTGGAAACACCTGCCGATCGGCTACCACGGGCGGGCCGGCACGGTGGTGGTGTCGGGCACGCCGGTCGTGCGGCCGTCGGGGCAGCGCAAGCCGCGGGGCGCCGACGAGCCGTCGTTCGGGGTGTCGCAGCTGCTCGACATCGAGGCGGAGGTCGGCTTCGTGGTCGGCACGCCTTCGACGCTGGGCAAGCCCGTGCCGGTCGAGGACTTCGCGAAGCACGTGTTCGGCGTGTGCCTGGTCAACGACTGGTCGGCACGCGACCTCCAGGGATGGGAGTCGCAGCCGCTGGGGCCGTTCCTGGGGAAGTCGTTCGCGACGTCGGTGACGCCGTGGATCGTGCCGCTCGCGGCGCTGGAGCACGCGCGCGTGCCGCAGCCGCCGCAGAACCCCGAGCCGTTCGAGTACTTGCGCACCACCGAGCCGTGGGGGCTGGACCTGACGCTGGAGATCCGGATCAACGGGCACCTGGTGTCGAGCCCGCCGTTCGCCACGCAGTACTGGACGGCGCCGCAGCAGCTGGCGCACCTGACCGTGAACGGTGCGAGCCTGCGGACCGGCGATCTGTTCGCCTCGGGCACCGTGACCGGCCCGGGGAAGGAACAACGCGGGTCGCTGCTGGAGCTGAGCTGGGGCGGGCGGGAGCCGTTCGCGCTGGGGGACGGCGACACCCGCACGTTCCTCCGGGACGGCGACGAGGTCTCGATCACCGCGACGGCGCCGGGACCGGGTGGCAGCCGGATCGGCTTCGGGGCGGTGGCCGGGCGGGTCGTGCCCCGCTAGACTAAGCGCACGCTTAGCCGGGTGCGGGAACGCCGTGGTCCGGCCGCAGGAACGAAGGAGCGCGATGAGGATCGGCATGGGGCTCAACTACTCGGGCGGGTTCGCCGACAGCGTGGCGGACATCGTCGAGCTGGAGAAGGTGGGGCTCGACATCGCGTTCGTGCCGGAGGCCTACAGCTTCGACGCGGTGAGCCAGCTGGGGTTCCTGGCGGCCAAGACCGAACGCGTGCAGCTGGCGTCGGGGATCTTCCAGATCTACACCCGCACGCCGAGCCTCACGGCGATGACCGCGGCTGGTCTGGACTTCGTGTCCGGCGGCCGCTTCACGCTCGGGCTGGGCGCGTCGGGACCGCAGGTGATCGAGGGCTTCCACGGTGTGAAGTACGACGCACCGCTGGCCCGCACGCGCGAGATCGTCGAAATCTGCCGCCAGGTGTGGCGGCGCGAACCGGTGGTGCACGAGGGCAAGCACTACTCGATCCCGCTGCCGCCGGGCGAGGGCACGGGGCTGGGCAAGCCGCTGAAGCTCATCAACCACCCGGTGCGCGAGCGGATCCCGATCCTGCTGGCGGCGCTGGGGCCCAAGAACGTCGCGCTGACCGCGGAGCTGGCCGAGGGCTGGGAGCCGATCTTCTTCCACCCGGAGAAGGCCGGCGAGGTCTGGGGTGCGGCGCTGGCCGAGGGCAAGGCCAAGCGCGACCCGGCACTGGGCGAGCTGGACGTGTTCGCCGGCCCGGCGCTGGCGATCGGCGACGACGTCGAGCACCTGCTCGACCAGGTGCGCCCGCACCTGGCGCTCTACCTCGGCGGGATGGGCGCGCGCGGCAAGAACTTCTACAACACCCTTGCCCAGAAGTACGGTTTCGAGGCCGAGGCGAAAGAAATTCAAGATCTTTATCTCGACGGCAAGAAAAAGGAAGCCGCGGCCGCCGTGCCCCTGGAATTGCTGCGCGCGATCTCGCTCGTGGGCCCGGCGTCCTACGTCGAGGAGCGCGTTGCCGCATTCGCGGAGGCGGGGGTGACCACGCTCGTGGTCAGTTCTCTGCAGCCCGGCCGGGAAGCCCGGGTCGCCGCGGTGGCGAAATTGAAGGAGATCATCGGCTGACCAGGGCCGACGCGCCGGAGAGCGGGACGAACCGAGCTCGCACACGCGTTCGGTTTATGATGTCGTGATCCGGGTGTGAAGAAGCCGCACCCCGGGCACGCGCCACGGTGTACGAGCGCCGTTGGAGATCCGTCGTAGACGAGCACTGTGGTGGCAGGAAACCGTAAATCTTGCTCTGCTGGGTCACATCAGGTGTAGGAACGGTCTTCCGGGGGAACACGACGGCGAGGCGAAAGCGAGGTGGGCCTGACTGTGCGCGAATTCGCGGGGCCGGCTGCGGGGGTTCTGGACGTCGGATCGTTCAGCGCTCGCCTTGTCGTGCTCGAGCCCGGGGGCACCCCGCTGGAGCCGGCCTTGACCCACCAGACGCGGCTGCGCCTCGACCGCGAGCTCGACGACGAGTGCCGCCTGAGCCCACGCGGCATCGCCGCCATCTCCGCGGCGGTGGCCGACGGTGTGGCCGTGGCCGAGAAGCACGGCGTGCGCGAGGTGTTCCCGCTGGCCACCTCGTCGATCCGCGACGCGGCCAACGCCGACGAGGTGGTGTGCCGCGTCCGCCGCGACACGGGCGTGGAGCTGCAGTTCCTCTCGGGTCGCCGGGAGGCCGAACTGACCTACGTGGGCGCCCGCCGCTGGTACGGCGCGTCCGCCGGTCCGCTGCTGGTGCTCGACATCGGCGGCGGCACGGTGGAACTGTCGGCCGGTCGCGGCTCGCAGGCCGAGTTCGCCCGGTCGCTGCCGCTGGGTGCCCGCTCGGTCACGCGCGACTGGTTGCCGGCCGAACCGCCGGTGCGCTCGAAGAAGGTCCGCGCGCTGCGCGACCACGTGCTCGAGGCGGTGTCCGGCGCGCTGGGCGACGCGACGGAGCACATCGCCGGTCACCGCGTCGTCGGCTGTTCGAAGGTGCTGCGCCAGCTGGCCCGCCTCGCCGGCGACCGCCCCGGCAAGGGCCGCGAGCTGCACCTCGACGACCTGCGCGTCTGGGTCCCGCGCCTGGCCGCGATGCCGTCGGCCAAACGCGCCGAACTGCCCGGCATCTCCCGCCAGCGCGCCCAGCAGGCCCTCGGCGGCGCCGTGGTGGCGGAAGCCCTGCTGACCCTCACGGGCGGCCCCATTTCCATCTGCCCCTGGTCCACCCGCGACGGCCTGCTGCTCACCCTCCTCGACGGCCTCGCCGCGGCCCCCGACGTGGCCATGGCCGGCGCCACGGCCGGAGCCACCGCCGGCGCCGACTCGCGTCCGGCCGCGTGACATCCCTGGTGCGACCCCGCTCCGACGGGGTATCCCGGACCCATGACACGTGAGCTCTTCCCCCGCGACCACCGCGACCACGCCGAGGACGACGAAGACGACCTCACCCTGCCCGACCCCGGCCACGTGCGCTCCGAGGTGCCCAGCGCCCCGAACCCGGACCTGACGCCGAGCCACACGAAGGACGTCGAACCCCCGCCCGGCACGGACGAGCCGGCCGACGGCTGAGCCGGCCGGCCCCGCGGACGCCCGAAAGCCGCCCGCGGGATCACGACCTCAGTCCTGCGCAGCCACGAACTTGCGCAGCTTCGAGGCGTCCCGGCGCTGCGGTGCGCGGCCGTGGGGCTGGACCGGCGGGTCGCCCGGGTCGACGTCCTCGATGGGCAGCGTCACGGGTTCCGTGGTCACCGTGAAGCGTTCGCCGTGGTGCACCAGGTCCAGGGGTGCGCCGTCGAGGACGTGGTAGGTGGCCTCGCCCGGGCGGATGGCGACCTGGAAGCGGGTGCCGCGGAAGGCCAGGCGGAAGGTGATGCCGCCGAGCTGCCGGGGCAGGCGCGGGGCGAACGACAACTGGCCGCCGTGGTCGCGCAGGCCGCCGAAGCCGGCGACGGTGCCCTGCCAGGCGCCGGCGAGGGATGCCATGTGCAGGCCGTTGCGCACGTTGTTGTGCACGTCCTGCAGGTCGGTCAGCGCGGCCTCGGCCAGGTAGTCGTAGGCGAGGTCGAGGTGGCCCACCTCGGCCGCGATCACGGCCTGCGTGCCGGCCGACAGCGACGAGTCGCGGACCGTGCGGGCCTCGTAGTAGGCGAAGTCGCGGGCCTTCTCCTCGGGGCTGAAGGAGTCGCCGCACAGGTGCAGGGCCAGCACGAGGTCGGCCTGCTTCACGACCTGCTTGCGGTAGAGGTCGAAGTACGGGTAGTTCAGCAGCAGCGGGTAGAACGCCGGGTCGGTGCCCTTGTAGTCCCACTCGTCGTGTTCGAGGAAGCCCTCGGACTGCGGGTGCACGCCCAGTTCCTGGTTGTACGGCAGGAACATCGCGTCGGCGGCGGCGCGCCAGCTGTCGAGCTCGGCAGTGTCCACTTCGAACTGGTGCACGATCTCGGGGTACTTCTCGCACACCTGCGCGGCCGCCAGCAGGTTCCTGCGGGCCATCAGGTTGGTGTAGACGTTGTTGTCCGCCACGGCCGAGTACTCGTCGGGGCCGGTCACGCCGTCGATGCGGAAGTGGCCGTGCCGGTCGTGGTGGCCGAGTGAGGCCCACAGCCGCGCCGTTTCCACGAGCAGCTCGGCGCCGCAGCCGCTTTCGAACTCCTCGTCGCCGGTGGCGTTGACGTAGCGCAGCACCGCGTCGGCGATGTCGGCGCTCACGTGGAACGCCGCGGTGCCCGCGGGCCAGTAGGCCGAGCACTCGGCGCCGGTGATGGAGCGCCACGGGAAAGCCGCGCCGCGCAGGCCGAGCTGTTTCGCGCGTTCCCTGGCTTTGTCCATGGTGGAGTGCCGCCAGCGGAGGGCGTCGCGGGCCGCGTCGGGGATCGTGTAGGTGAGCACCGGCAGGACGAAGGTTTCGGTGTCCCAGAAGGCGTGCCCGTCGTAGCCGGGGCCGGTGAGGCCCTTGCCCGCGATGGCGCGCGTCTCGCCGCGGGCCCCGGCCTGCAGGAGGTGGAACAACGCGAAGCGCACGGCCTGCTGCAGCTCGGGGTCGCCGTCGATCTCGATGTCGGAGGTGGCCCAGAAATCGTCGAGGTACTGGCGCTGCTCGGCGATCAGGCCCTTCCAGCCGGTCTGGCGCGCGCCGGCCAGCGCCGCCTCGACCTGCGCGCGCAGGGCGGGCACGGACCGCTGCGCGGACCAGCCGTAGGCGAGGAACTTCGTGATCCGCAGGCGCCCGCCCTTCGGCACGTCGACGGCGACCGTGAGCCGTGCCAGGTCGTCCTCGCTGTGGATGCGGGTGCGGATGCCGTCCTCGACGTCGATCTTGTGGTCCATCGCCGCGGCCATGCGCAGGCCGGAGTTGCGGGTCTGGTGCACCAGCACGGCCTGGTAGTCGGCCGCGCGGTTGAACTGCGAGACCAGCGGCTGGTCGAGCGCCGCGGCGACGCGTGGGTCTCGGGTGTCGGACTCGATCGGCTCGTTGGCCAGCAGATCCGACTGCACCACGAGCTGCAGGTCCTCGTCGACCGGCTCCACCTCGTAGCGGATCGCCGCGATCGCGCGTTGCGTGAACGACACCAGCCGCTCGGTCCGCACCCGCACGCGGCGGCCGGTGGGGGAGGACCACTCGGTGGTGCGGCGCAGGGTGCCGCTGCGGAAGTCGAGCACGCGGTCGTGTTCGATCGCGGCGCCGTAGCGCATGTCGAGCGGCTCGTCCTCCACGAGCAGGCGGAGGATCTTGCCGTCGGTCACGTTGACCACGGTCTGGCCCTCTTCGGGGTAGCCGTAGCCGCCTTCGGCGTAGGGGAGCCCGTGCTGCTCGTAGAAGCCGTTGAGGTAGGTGCCCGGCAGGCCGCGCGGCTCGGCCTCCTCGAGGGTGCCGCGCAGGCCGAGGTGGCCGTTGGACACCGCGAACGCCGACTCCGTGCGCTGCAGCGCGTCGACGTCGAGGCCGCGCCAGCGCAGCGCCCACGGCGAGCATTCGTAGCCGAACTCGGTCTCGGTCATGCGTTCTCCAGAAGATCGGCGAGGTCGTCGACCACGACATCGGCGCCGTGGGTTTTCAGTTCGTCGGCCTGGTCGGCGCGGTTCACGCCCACCACGAAGCCGAAGTCGCCGGCGCGCCCGGCCTGCACGCCCGAGAGCGCGTCTTCGAACACGGCCGCGTGCGCGGGCTCGACACCGAGCGCCTTCGCGCCGGCGAGGAAGGAATCGGGGGCGGGCTTGCCCTTGAGGTTGTCGCGCCGGATCACCAGGCCGTCGACCCGGGCCTCGACGAACTTCGTGAGGTCCGCGGCGTCGAGCACCTTCGCGCCGTTGGCCGACGACGTCACCACGGCGATGCGCAGACCGGCTGCTTTCGCCGCTTCGAGGTACCGCACGGAGCCGGGATAGGGGTTCACGCCCTGTTCTTCGATGATCTTCAGGACGAGCTCGTTCTTGCGGTTGCCGATGCCGTTCACGGTCGGCTCGTCGACCCCGTCCTCCGGGGTGCCCTCGGGCAGCTGGATATCGCGGGAGCGCAGGAACTCGCGCACGCCGTCGGCGCGCGGGCGGCCGTCGACGAAGGCCGCGTAGTCGTGGTCGGTGAATTCGCGGAACGTTTCGCCGTCCCGGCCGCGAAGAAACTCGTCGAACGTCCGTTTCCACGCTTCCCGGTGGAGCACGGCCGTTCCGGTCAGCACGCCGTCGAGGTCGAACAGACAGGCGGTGATGGTGTCCGGCAGTCCGATCATGCGTGCAAACCTACCGGTCCGGAACCGCGTTCGCGGGACCTGAGTCGTGTGGGCGCACCCGGTGGATCAACTCGTGCACGGTGGCGTCGGCGAGGCGGTAGCGCACCACGCGCCCGTCGCGGTGCGCGGTCACCAACCCGTGGGCGCGCAACAGCCGCAGCGCCTGTGACACGGCGGTGTCGGTCATGCCCGTGGCCGCCGCGAGGTCGGTCACGCTGATCTCGCGCGCGTAGTGGATCGACACGAGCAGCGCCAGCCGCGACGGATCGGCCACCACGGCGAACCGCGCGGCCCACTCCTCGATGACCGCCCGGTCACCCAGCCCGGCGACAGCGGCGGCCACGCGCTCCGGGTCGATCAGACGCCGGTCGGGCTCGATGCTCACAGCGGTCGATGATTCCACTCCGGGCGGGCAGCGACTACCGCGGCCACGGCTCAGGTCGTGCCGACACGTCGTTCGAAGACCAGCCCCTCCGCGGCGCTGAGCCCCACGCTCATCGCGCCTGTCAGCACGCCGTCGTCGCCCAGTTCGCCCTGGACGACGGTGGGCACGAGTGGCGTGAAGGAGCGCAGGGCGCGGTCGATGGGGTCCAGCAGCAGGTCGGCGGCCGTGCCGATGCCGCCGCCCAGGACGATGAGCTCGGGGTCGACCACGGCGGCCACGGAGGCGACCGTGTAGGCGAGGCGGTCGGCTTCCGTGCGCACCGCGCGCTGCGCCAGTTCGTCGCCCTCACGGGCCAGGCGGAAGACCTCGCGCGCCGATTTCGCCGTGCCCAGGCCGAGTTCGCGCGCGCCGCGGACCACGGACTGGGCGGCCGTGGCCTCTTCGAGGTGGCCGCGGGCCGGGACCTCGCCACCGGACTGGGTGCGGCCGTAGGGGAGGTAGCCGATCTCGCCGGCGGCGCCCGTGGCGCCACGGAACACACGACCGTCGACCATGAGGCCCATGCCGACGCCGGTGCCGATCATGAGGCAGCCGACCACGGACGCGCCGCGCGCGGCCCCGCATTCCCACTCGCCGACGGCGGTGAGGTTGGCGTCGTTCTCCACGACCAGGTCGGGGCCCAGCACGGCCTCCAGGTCGTCGAGCAGGCCCGGTTTGCCCCACCCCGGCAGGTTCGGCGCGTGCCGGAAGCAGCGCTTCGCCGGGTCCGCGACGCCGGGGGAGCCCAGCACCCGCACGACGATGTCGGCGTCGGCGAGGCCGGCCTCGGCCACGATCTCGCGTGCCAGCCGGCCGACGGCAGCCACGAGCGCGCTGCCCGAGCGGGCGGTGTTGCGGGCGTCGCGGCGCGCCACCATAGTGCGGCCCAGGTCCGACACCGCGACGCGGATGTGCTCGCGCCCGATGTCGACGCCCAGCACGTACCCGGCGGTGGGGTCGGCCTCGTAGAGCACGGCCGAGCGGCCCGTGCCGGTGGACGTGTGCCCGGTCGCGCGCGCCAGCCCCGCGGCCTCCAGCGCCAGCAGCGCCTGGCTCACCGTCGGCTTCGACAGCCCGGTGTCCTTCGCGACCTGCGGTCGCGTGGCCGGCCCGCCGCGGCGCAGCAGGTCGAGCACCGCCCGCTGGTTGATCCTGCGCATCCCGGCCGGCGTGCCCACCGGCGGTGTCCCCGCGCCCACCACGTGCTCGTTCGCTCCCTGCTCGTCCCGATGTCTCCCCGCCAAGGTAACCGGCTTCGGCAGGGAACCTTCTTTTCACCCGTTCGGTGACCAGCGGCAGAGCGTTCAGCCGACGATACGGGCTGTCGGCGCCATCCCGGGGGAGGGCACGCCCACGCGGGTGCGCGCACGGCCATCCGGCGCAGTCCGCACTCACCCGTCGGCACGCCCGCGAACACCCGATCCGATCAGTCGTGGATGTGTCACGACGCACATTCGGAGGCGGTCGGCTGTTACCTCGTCACAGACATCAGTCGACACGACTACTGCGCGTTGCGTGGTTTCTGTCACGTGCTTAGCGTGGCGCGCCAGACGTCCCGTTCCACCCACCCCGCGTCACCCCCACCACCTCCCGGGCTGCACCGTCGCAGCGGCGCTCGCCCGGTCGCGCCCTGCACTGCCGGCGCGAGCGCCTCGAAGGGATTCCCGATGGCCAGCCCGACCACCAGCCCTGGACGACAGGGCGACAGCTCGCCGGACGACGACCCCCGCGTCGGCCGCCGCCGCTTCCTCACCTACCTCGTCGCCGCGCCGACGCTGACGCTGGCCACGAAGCTCTCGTTCGACACCCTCGCGCCCGCCACGGCCGAGGCCGTGGTGCCGACGCTGCCGCAGCCCGCGGAGATCCTCGACCTCGGCGACGTGCTCACGCTCTCCAACGCCCCGACCGCGGGCATGCTCGTGCTCGAGGTGACCACCGACGGCCGCGTGCGCCTGCAGCTGCCGCGCGCCGAGGTCGGCCAGGGCATCAACACGGCCACCGCGATGCTGGTCGCCGAAGAGCTCGACATGCCGCTCGACAAGGTCGACGTGGTCCTCGCCGACGCGCGCCCCGAGCTGCTGTTCAACCAGCTCACCGGCGGCTCGAACACCATGCGCTCGCTCTACGACCCGGTCCGCACCGCCGCCGCGACGGCCCGCGCCCGCATGGTGTCCGCCGCCAGTGCGCAGTGGAACGTGCCGGCCGCGCGGCTGTCCACTCGCGACGGTCTCGTGCACGCGCCGGACGGGCGCAAGGCTTCCTACGGCGTGCTCGCCGGCCCGGCGGCCCGCGCGGACCTGGCCACCACGGCCGTGAAGCCGAAGGCCGAGGCGGACCACACGCTGGTGGGCACGCCGACGTCGCGCAAGGACGCGCTCGCGATGGTCACCGGCAAACAGGTCTACACGCTCGACCTCGACATCCCCGGCGCGATGCCGGTGATGGTCCGCCGCCCGCCGACGATCAACGGCACGGTGAAGAAGGTCAACAACGAGGCCGCGGTGCGCGCGATGCCCGGCATCATCGACATCGCGGTGGTGCAGACCGGGGTCGCGGTGATGGCCGAGACCTTCGGCCAGGCCCTCGACGGCAAGAACGCCCTCGACGTGACCTGGAACGCCGGCACGGTCGACGGCGAGAACAACGCGTCGATCACGAAGAAGCTGCAGGCCGCCGCGCTGCCGTTCGTGGTGCCGCCGCTGCTGACGCAGTACGTGGACGGCGAGTTCGACTTCGCGTTCGTCAGCCACGCGCCGATGGAGTCGAACTCGGCGGTCGCCGACGTCCGCGAGGACAGCGCCACCATCTGGGCCGGGCTCAAGTCGCCGATCGTCGCGAAGCAGACCATCGCCCAGGAGCTGGGGCTGCCGGAGAACAAGGTCACCGTGCACGTGATCCAGGGCGGCGGCTCATTCGGCCGCCGGCTGTTCTTCGACGCCGCGCTCGAAGCCGCGCACATCTCGAAGGCGATGAAGAAGCCCGTGCGGCTCATGTGGAGCCGCATCGACGACATGCGCCACGGCCGTGCCCGCGCCGCGAGCCACCACAAGATCCGCGCGACCTTCGCGCTCGGCCAGGTGCTCACGTTCGAGCACCGCGTGGCCAGCGTCGAGACCGACTGGGGCCACGGCCTCGGCGAGATCCTCACCGCGTTCGCGGCGAAGCTGCCCGTGGGCGGCAACCTGAGCTTCGCGCAGACGGTGTTCCTGCTGACGGTGAAATCGCCCTACAACTACGGCGTCACCACGCAGCTGCTCAACGAGGTGCCGCTCAAGTTCCACACCTCGGCCTGGCGTTCGGTGTACTCCGCGAACACCCGCGGGGCCGAGGAGATCATGGCCGACGAGATCGCGGCCAAGCTCGGCAAGGACCCGCTGGAGTTCCGGCGCGAGTTCATCAAGGAGCCGCGCCAGAAGGCGGTGCTGGACAAGGTCGCCGAGCTCGGCGAGTGGGGCAAGAAGATGCCGAAGGGCTTCGCCCAGGGCATCGCGGTGCACGGCGAGTACAAGTCCTACACCGCGTGCCTGGTGGAATTGGACGCGCGCGACCCGAAGAACCCGCGCGTGACCAAGGCGACGATCGCGGTGGACGTCGGCAAGCCGGTGAACCCGCGCGGGCTGCAGTCGCAGATGCTCGGTGGCCTCACCGACGCCATCTCGACCACGCTCACCGCGGGCCTGCACATCGACAACGGCCTGCCGCTGGAAGGCAGCTACTCGCAGTTCCACTACGCGCGGCAGAAGAACGCGCCGATGGACGTGAACGTGTTCGTGATGCCGGCCAACGGCAGCGAGATCGGCGGCGCGGGCGAGCTCGGCCTGCCGGCCCCGGTGGGCGCGATCGCCAACGCCTACGCGCGGGCCACCGGCATCAAACCGCGCAGCTTCCCGATCAACTTCCCGGTCGACTTCGACCCGTTCCCCCGCTGATCTCCCCACCACCGCAAGGAGTTTCGCATGCCCAACTACACCTTCGTGGTGAACGGGAAGACCGTCACCGTCGACGCCCCCGCCAACCTGCCCCTGCTGTGGGCGCTGCGCGACAAGCTGAAAGTGCGCGGTCTCAAGTACGGCTGCGGCATCAACGTCTGCAAGGCGTGCACGAGCCACCTCGACGGCGAGGCGATCAACCCGTGCGTCACGCCGGTCTCCGAGTGCGAGGGCCGCGAGGTCACCACGATCGAGGGCCTCGCCGACGGCGACAACCTGCACCCGGTGCAGGAAGCGTGGCTGGAGCAGGACGTCGCGCAGTGCGGCTACTGCCAGCCGGGCCAGATCATGGCCGCCGTCGCGCTGCTGAAGAAGACCAAGAACCCCACCGACGCCGACATCGACAAGATCGAGAACGTGTGCCGCTGCGGTTCGTACTTCCGCATCCGCGAGGCGATCAAGGCGGCCGCGGCGAAGATGTGATCCGCGGATACGGACGTATGACACTGGTTTTGCCGCATCAGCGGCGAGTGTCACAAGTTCACCCGGCCGAGTGACCGGCCGTCGTGTTAGATGACCTTCCCGAGGGCTCACCGTGGAGTCCCCGTACGGTCACGGGCGAGGGGCGCGCGAGCGCCCTTCGCCCCGGCCCGGAGGGCGTTGATGCACTACCAGACTGTTCTGCGCGATGGGCTCGCCCCCGTGGTCTCGGCGTTGGCCGCCGAGGTCGACACCGCCATGCCCGAGCTGATCGAGGCCACGCTGCGCCAGATCCTCGAGCAGATGCCGGTCTATCGCGACGAGCGGTTCGTGACCCACGCCGAACTGCGCAACTCCGTGCGGGCCAACCTCGACTACGCCCTGGCCACCCTGCGTGGCGAGGACGTGCCCGACCTGTCGCAGGCCCGCGCCACCGGTCGCGCGCGGGCGCTGCAGGGCGCGCCGCTGCCCGAGGTGCTGCGGGCGTTCCGGATCGGGCTCACCGAGGTGTGGCACCGCTTCGTGCTGCTGACCGCGCGCGGCGAGAACCAGGACCTCGCCGGGCTGGTCGCCGCGACGTCCGCGGTGTGGGCGCTGGTCGACGACTACGCCGAGGCGCTGACTTCGTCCTACCGGGACGCCGCCGCCGAAGTCGTGGTGGCGCACCAGAACCGGCGTTCCGCCCTGGTCGAGGCGCTCTTCGCCGGCGGGGCCGCGACCGAGGGCACGCTGTGGGACATCGCGCGCGTGCTGGAGCTTTCCGTGGACGGCAGTTTCGTGGTGGTCGCGGCCGAGACGCCGCGGCTGGGTCACGAACCGCTGCCGAAGATCGAGCAACGCCTGCGCGAGGCCCAGCACGCGTCGGCGTGGCGGCTCACGCCCGACCTCCAGGTGGGCGTGGTGTCCCTGCGTGACCCGTCGGCGAGCAAGGTGACGATCGACCTGCTGCGCGAGGCCCCGGTGGGCCGCGTCGGCATGAGTCCCGTGTTCTCGGGGCTGGGCAACACTTCCCGGGCGCTGCACTTCGCGCGCGTCGCGCTCTCCAGCATGGCGCCCGGCTCCACGGGCCTGGTGCAGTTCACCGAGTCGCCGCTCGCGGGCCTCGTCGCCAGCGCGCCCGAGGCGTCGGTCCAGCTCGCCCACCACGTGCTGCGCCCGATCCTCGAGCTGCCCGGCGACGACCGCAACGTGCTGCTGCTGACGCTGCGCGCGTGGTTCGACTGCCAGGGCTCCACGAAACTTACGTCGGAACGCATGTTCTGCCACCCCAACACGATCCGCCACCGCCTGCGCCGCATCACCGACGAGCTCGGCCGGTCGCTCACGGACCCGGCCGACATCGCGGAACTGGGGGCGGCGTTGCGGGCCCTGCACCTGTTCCCGGACACTTCGCACCTGCCGGCGCCGAGGCCGACCCGGGCGAGCTGACCGGCCGACGGGGTCCACAGTGGCCGGTGGCGCGGAACACGCCACCGGTCACCCCGGACGTCAGCTGTCGCTGGAGTTCTTCCAGAGGTTGATGTCCGACTCGGTGGCGTAGCGGTCGATCTCGGCGAGTTCCTCGGCGGTGAAGCCGAGGTTGTCGAGGGCGGCCACGTTGTCCTCGAGCTGCTTGACACTGCTCGCGCCGATCACCAGCGACGTCATGCGCGGGTCGCGCAGGGCCCAGGCCAGCGCGAGCTGCGCCAGGGACTGGCCCCGGCGCGCGGCGATCTCGCCGAGGCCGCGGATCTTCGCCAGGCGGTCCTCGGTGATCGTGTCCGGGTCGAGGGACTTGCCCTGCGCCGCGCGGGAGTCGGCGGGGACGCCGCCCAGGTAGCGGTCGGTGAGCAGACCCTGGGCCAGCGGCGAGAAGGCGATGCAGCCGGCGCCGGCGTCTTCGAGCGTGTCGAGCAGGTGGTCGTCCTCGGTCCAGCGGTTGAACATGGAGTACGAGGGCTGGTGGATCAGCAGCGGCGTGCCCAGCTCGCGCAGCAGTCGCGCGGCCTCGGCGGTGCGCTCGGAGTTGTACGACGAAATGCCCACGTAGAGCGCCTTGCCCGAGCGAACGGCCGTGTCCAGCGCACCGACCGTCTCCTCCAGCGGCGTTTCCGGGTCGACGCGGTGGGAGTAGAAGATGTCGACGTAGTCCAGGCCCATGCGCCCCAGTGACTGGTCGAGCGAGGCCAGCAGGTACTTGCGCGAGCCCCAGTCGCCGTAGGGGCCCGGCCACATGTCGTAACCGGCCTTGCTGGAGATCACCAGCTCGTCTCGGTAAGGCTTGAAGTCGGTGGCGAGGACGCGGCCGAAGTTCGACTCGGCCGAGCCGTAGGGCGGGCCGTAGTTGTTGGCCAGGTCGAAGTGCGTGATGCCGAGGTCGAACGCGCGACGCAGGATGTCGCGCTGGACCTGCAGCGGGCGGTCGTCGCCGAAGTTGTGCCACAGGCCGAGGGAAATGGCGGGCAGCTTCAGTCCGCTGCGCCCGCAGCGCCGGTAGGGGATCGAGTCGTATCGGCTGGTCGCCGCAACGTAGGTCACGTGGGCAGATGCTAGCTCGCGAGCAGCCGTTCGGCTCCCTCGCCGTGCAGCCGGCCCACCGTCGCCGTCCGGCCGGCGGCGAGCATCGCAGCCCCACGACCGGTCCTTCGACGAGCGCACCCTCGCCGCCCGACAGGTCGGCGTCGTCGGCGACCAGGCGCGGACCGGCGAGGTGGCGCCGCGCGTGGAACGGGTAACCGCGCTCCCACACCCGCTCCAGCGCACCGGCCGCCGCGGCCTGCGGCACCGGCCGGTCGAGGCCGAGCGGGATCGCGATGTCCTGGCCGTGGATCACGACGTCGAGCAGCCGGTCGGCGGTGGTGGTGCCGATCGGGCGCTGCCGGGCCCCGACGCCGGCCCGCAGCGGCGCGACCAGCCCCGGTGGCGTTCGGCGCGATCGCCGACGTCGAGCGGCGGCCGGCGGCCGGGCTGGGGGAGGACACCGTGGCCGAGCTCGACCGCACGCTCGCGCGGATCGTGGAGACGGACTCAGTTCCGGCCAGTACAGTGCCAGGTGAGCATCTGCTTACCAAGCCGACCCAAAGCAGGCCGACCCCCTCGCGGTACGTAAGCATGGTCGCGAAGTCATTCGGCCGTGACTGTGGTCGGATGGGTAATGATGGCGCAGTGGAGGTCACGTGGGCACCGGGTTCTTCTCCTCCGTCGACGACGTGTCGGCACAGCTGGCCGAGGTCGGCTACCTCGCGTCGACGGCGGTGGCGACCACCGTGTTCCTCGCCGACCGGCTCGGCAAGCCGCTGCTGGTCGAGGGGCCGGCGGGCGTCGGCAAGACGGAGCTGGCCAAGGCCGTGGCCGCCGTCAGCGGGTCGCGGCTCGTGCGCCTGCAGTGCTACGAGGGCATCGACGAGGCCCGGGCGCTGTACGAGTGGAACCACGCCAAGCAGCTGCTGCGCATCACCGCCGGGCGCGACGAGACGTGGGAGGCGGCGCGCACCGACATCTTCGGCGAGGAGTTCCTGCTGCGCCGCCCGCTGCTGCAGGCGATCTCGGGCACCGAGCCGACAGTGCTGCTCGTCGACGAGACCGACAAGGCCGACGTCGAGGTCGAGGGCCTGCTGCTGGAGGTGCTCGGCGACTTCCAGGTCACCGTGCCCGAGCTGGGCACGATCACCGCCACCCGGGATCCGTTCGTGGTGCTCACGTCCAACGCCACGCGCGAGCTGTCGGAGGCGCTGCGGCGCCGCTGCCTGTTCCTGCACATCGACTTCCCCGACGCCGAGCTCGAACTGCGGATCGTGCAGCTGCGGGTACCGGGCATCGACGCCGCGCTGGCCGATTCGGTGGTCCGCGTGATCGCCGCGCTGCGCGCCATGGACCTGCGCAAGCTGCCGTCGGTGGCCGAGACCATCGACTGGGCGCGCACGCTGCTGGAGCTGGGTGCGGGCACCCTCGACGAGCGGATCGTGCGCGAGAGCCTCGGCGTGGTGCTCAAGCACCAGGACGACATCACCAAGGCCGGCGCGGGCCTCAAGCTCGACCGGGTGCTGGACGCGTCGTGAGCACGGCCGGGGTCACCGACCGGCTCACGGCGTTCGTGCGGGCGCTGCGGGCGCAGGGGATCCCGGCCGGCCCGGCGGAGACCGTCGACGCGGCGGCCGCGCTGGAGGTCCTGGGGTTCGAGGACCGCGAGCTGGTGCGCGAGGGCCTCGCGGCCGCGCTGGTGCGGCGCGGGGGCCAGCGGGCGGTGTTCGACGCCGCGTTCGACCTGTATTTCCCGGCCGGCGTGGGCGTGCCCGAGCTGGCACGCGACGACCGGCCGCGCGACCTCGACCAGCTGCGGGAAGCCCTCGCGGCCGCGTTGGCCGAGGGTGACCAGCAGGCGCTGGCGCAGCTCGCGGGTGTCGCGGTGGAGATGCTGGGCGCGTACGGCACGGGTTCCGGTGCCGGCGGCGGGTTCTCCGCGCACCAGACGCTCGACCGGCTGCAGCCCCAGACCTTGATCGTCCGGGTGCTCGCGGCGATCCGCGGCGGCGCCGGGGAACCGGCGGGCGACGAGTTCACCGACCGGCTCACGCGCGACGAGGTCCGCCGCCGCGTGGAGGACTTCCGCGGGCGCGTGCGCACGGAGGCCCGCCGGCGCGCGGCCGAGGTGCGGGGGCGTGACCGCGTGGCGAAGCACGCCATCGCGCCGGCCGCGGACCGCGTGGACTTCCTGATCGCGAGCCGGGCGCAGCTGGCCGAGCTGCGCCGGACGGTGCAGCCGTTGTCGCGCAAGCTCGCCACCCGCCTCGCCGCGCGCCGCAAGCGCACCACGCGTGGGCAGATCGACCTGCGGCGCACGTTGCGGCGGTCGCTGTCGACGGGTGGGGTGCCGGTGCGCCCGGCGTTGCGGCACCGGCGGCCCGGCCGGCCCGAGATCGTGCTGCTGTGCGACCTGTCGGGGTCGGTCGCCGGGTTCGCGAACTTCACGATGCTGCTGGTGCAGGCGCTGCGCGATCAGTTCAGCAAGGTCCGCGTGTTCGCGTTCGTCGACAGCACCGACGAGGTCACGCACCTGGTCACCGCCGGCGTGGCCGATCCCGAGCACCTGGGCGCGCGCATCCTCGAGGAAGCGGCCGTGGTCCGCTGGGACGGGCACAGCGACTACGGCGGCGCTCTGCGCGGGTTCACCGGCAAGTGGCTCGACGCCGTCGGCCCGCGCACGTCGGTGCTCGTCCTCGGCGACGCGCGCACCAACGGCGGCGACCCCAACCTCGACGCCGTCCGCGCGATCCGCGACCGCGCACGCCACGTCTACTGGCTCAACCCCGAACGCCGGGCCCTGTGGTCCACCGGCGACTCGGCGGCGCTGGCGTATGCGGAGCTGGTCGAGATGCACGAGTGCCGCAACGTGCAGCAGCTCGCCGCGCTCGTCACGCGTCTGCTGCCGACGTGAGCCACGCGGCGGTTTCCTTGCGCAGCAAGGTTTTCGTTGTTTCCGGGGCGAAGGACGCGGTGACGGCGGCTCCGGCCAGCGCCGCGAGTTCCTCGTCGTCGTAGCCGAACGTGTCGCGGGCGGCGGTGAACTCGTCGGTCAGCGTGGTGTGCGTGACCGAGGGGACGTCGGTGTTCAGCGTGACGGCGAGGCCCGCGTCGACCAGCCTGGGAAGCGGGTGCTCGGCGAGGCTCGGCACCAGGCCGAGCACGACGTTGGACGTCGGGCACACCTCGAGCGCGATGCCGCGGTCGCGGACCTCGGCCACCAGCTCGGGATCGTCCAGTACGCGGATGCCGTGGCCCAGGCGCTCAGTGCGGCCGACGTCGAGGGCTTCACGGATGCTCTCGGGCCCTGCGTCCTCGCCGGCGTGGTGCACGAGGTGGAGCCCGGCTTCGCGCGCCCGGGCGAAGATGCCGGCGAACGGGGCGAGCGAGTGGCGCTCCTCGCCGGCCACGCCGAGGCCCACCACCTCCTCGTGGGCGAGCGCGAGCTGCAGTGTGCGCTCGGCGCGCTCGACGGACCGTCGGCGCGAGTGATCGAGCAGCACCCGGGTTTCGAGATCGCTTTCGGACAGTCCTTTGAGGACGGCGGCGAGCGGCATCTCGAGGTCTCCCAGCCGCTCGCCGTGCGAGGCGGCCGTGAACGTCACCTCGGCGTACCGCGTGCCCTGCGCGGCTTCGTCCACGCAGAACTCCCGCGCGACGCGCTCGAAGTCCTCCGGGGTGCGCAGGCACGCGCGGATGAGCGAGTTGTGGTCGGCGAAGTCGCGGAACCCGGTGAAGGATCTCGATCCGACCGGAAACGGCACGCCGTTGGCGTCGGCCAGCTCACGCAGCGTGTCCGGCCGGACGGTGCTTTCGAGGTGGACGTGCAGGTGCGCCTTCGGGAGCGCCGCGAGATCTCGCATGGGGCCGATCTTGCCGTGTCCCGCGCGTTCGGTCGTGTCCTTTTCGGTGGGGCTGTCTGCGGTGGGGCGGTCTTGGATGGCGCACTGTCCGTGATGTTCGGTTCGGGGGAACTCCGGGTACTCCTCGTTGCGTTGAGGGGATGACGGGACACACGCGGGAGGACCCCATGGGAATGCTGAAAAAGCTCACCGTACTGGCCGGCGCGGCCGGTGCCGTCGGATCGTACGTGAAAAAGAACCCCGAAAAGGTGAACCAGGCCGTCGGCAAGGCCGCCCGGTTCGCCGACGAGAAGACCAAGGGCAAGTACCACGACAAGATCAACGGGGTGACGCAGAAGGTCTCCGACGCGACCAAACCGCGCCCGGCTCACTGACGTCCGGTCCGCCGAGGTCCCGGGGCACCCCTGTATCGGAGGTGCCCCGCGCCGCGAGTGCCTATTGTTCTGCGAGCGCGGCGAGCACGCTCTCGCCGTACTTCGCGAGCTTCGCCTCGCCCACACCGCTTACGGTGCCGAGGTCGGCCAGCGAACCCGGGCGCTCGGCGGCGATTTGCCGCAGCGTCGCGTCGTGGAAAATCACGTACGCGGGCACACCTTGGTCCTTGGCCGTCGCCGCGCGCCAGGCGCGCAGCCGCTCGAACAGCGGAGCCGCCTCGGCCGGCATCTCCACGGCCGCGGCTGCGCTCCGCCGCGACGTGCGCGCGGCCCGCGCCGGCCGTTCCGGCTCGCGCCGCAGCGAAACCGTGCGCGAGCCGTTGAGCACCGCCGTGCTGCCCTCGGTGAGCACGAGCGAGCCGTAGTCGCCTTCCACGGCAAGGAGGTTCTGCGCCAGCAGCTGCCGCACGACGGCCCGCCACTCCTGCTCGCGCAGCTCCGTGCCGACGCCGAACACCTTGAGCGTGTCGTGCTGGAACTGCGTGACCTTCGGCGTGGTCTTGCCCAGCAGGATGTCGATGATCTGGCCGGCGCCGAACTTCTGGCGGCGCTCGTTGCGCAGCCGCACGACGGTGGACAGCAGCTTCTGCGCGGGGACCGTGCCGTCGAAGCTTTCGGGCGGAGCCAGGCAGGTGTCGCAGTTGCCGCAGGGCGCGCCGCTCTGGCCGAAGTAGGCCAGGATCTGCGTGCGGCGGCACTCGACGGTCTCGCACAGCGCCAGCATCGCGTTGAGGTGCACGGCCTGGCGGCGGCGGTGGGCCTCGTCGCCCTCGCCGTTCTCGATCATCTTGCGTTGCTGCATCACGTCCTGCAGCCCGTAGGCGAGCCAGGCCGTGGACGGCAGGCCGTCGCGGCCCGCGCGGCCGGTTTCCTGGTAGTAGCCCTCCACGGACTTCGGCAGGTCGAGGTGCGCGACGAACCGCACGTCGGGTTTGTCGATGCCCATGCCGAACGCGATGGTGGCGACGACCACGAGCCCGTCCTCGCGCAGGAACCGCGACTGGTTCTGCGCGCGCGTGCGCTTGTCGAGCCCGGCGTGGTATGGCAGGGCGCGGATTCCGTTCTGCGTCAGGAACTCCGCGGTCTTCTCCACCGACGCGCGCGAGAGGCAGTAGACGATCCCCGCGTCGCCCTTGTGCTCGGTGCGCAGCAGTTCGAGCAGCTGCTTCTGCGGCGAGTTCTTGCCGACGATGCGGTACTGGATGTTGGGCCGGTCGAAGCTCGCGACGAAGTGGCGCGCGCCGTCGAGGTTGAGCCGCGCCGAGATCTCCTTGTGCGTGGTCTCGGTGGCCGTGGCGGTGAGCGCGATGCGCGGCACGTCGGGCCAGCGCTCATGCAGCGACGACAGCATGAGGTAGTCGGGCCGGAAGTCGTGGCCCCACTGCGACACGCAGTGCGCCTCGTCGATGGCGAACAGCGCGATCTTCCCGCGGTCGAGCAGCCGCACGGTCGACTCGACCGACAGCCGTTCCGGCGCCAGGTACAGCAGGTCGAGCTCACCCGCGACGAACGCCTCCTCCACGCGCCGGCGCTCCTCGAAGTCCTGCGTGGAGTTGAGGAAACCCGCGCGGACGCCGAGGTTGCGCAGGGCGTCGACCTGGTCCTGCATGAGCGCGATCAGCGGTGAGATCACCACGCCGACCCCGGGCCGCACGAGCGAGGGGATCTGGTAGCACAGGGATTTCCCGCCGCCGGTGGGCATCAGCACGAGGGCGTCGCCACCGGAGATCACGTGCTCGACGATGTCCGCCTGGTCGCCGCGGAACGCGTCGTAGCCGAACACGCGTTGCAGGGCTTCGACGGCGGGGGAGCGCTGGGCCTGGTCGGGGTGAGCCACCCGGCCGATTCTAGGCGCCACGACCGACCCGGGGGTGCCACCCCGGGGGACTCGGCGCGTTTCCGGCACGAGTGTCCCGCTCGTGCCGCGGTCGTCACGCTCGGTGTGATCCCGGCCCCGCCGGTGCGTCGTGCCGAAGCTGCGGGCGCAGAATGGCGGGGTGGACTTCGCGATCACCGACCTCGCCGCGTACTTCGCGGGCGCGTGGCGGCTCTCGCGCGACATCGTGGCCGCCGACGGCCAGCCGATGGGCGAGGTCACGGGCACGGCGACGTTCACCTGGGAAGACGCCGTGCTCGTGTACGCCGAGACCGGAGAGCTTCGGCTGAACGGCTACACGGGCCCGGTGAGCCGCACCTTGCTCTACCACCCGGACGGCGCCCGCGCCGCCGTGCACTTCGACCACGGCGGGTTCTTCCACGACCTCGACCTGGCCACCGGCCGCTGGCGCACCGACCACCCGTGCCGCGACGACCTCTACCGCGGCGAGTACCGCGTGCTCGACCCCGACCACTGGCGGCAGGAGTGGGTGGTCGCCGGTCCGGCGAAGGACCACGTGATCACCACACGCTTCACCCGCGCCTGAACCCCGGGTGCGCGGGCCGGCTCAGCGGCGGCGGTTGCGCACGATCAGCAGCAGCACCGCGAGCGCGGCGACGATGCACACCACGGCGAGCAACGTGCCCGCCCAGCCCGGAATGGGCACCCCGGCGATGGTGTCGGACCCGGACACGACACGGAGCGCGCCGGATGCGAGCCAGGTGGCTGCCATGCGCCCCTCCCGTCCCCGAGCGTGTGCCGCGCCGGTTTTGCCCGGTGTCGAAACCGTACCTCATCCGGCGGTACGAGCACCGCCACTCGGCCGAAAACGCGGTTCACCCGGCGGGTTTCGCGTTTCGCCGGGGCGAGGGCGGGCATCCCGATGGTACGGGGGGCTCGACAAAATCCGTGAAGGAGTTCGTGCGATGCCCACTTGGCTCATCGTCGTGATCGTGGTGGTCGCCGTGGTGGTGATCGGCGCCGTCGCGTGGCTCGTCGTCCAGGAGTCGCAACGGAAACGGCTGCGGCGCCGGTTCGGTCCGGAGTACTCGCGCGCGGTGGAGGAGAACGACAGTCCGCGTGCGGCACAACGGGAACTGGCCGAACGTGAACGCCGCCACCGCGACCTCGACATCCGGCCGCTGTCGGCTTCGGCCCGCGAGCGCTACGCCCAGCACTGGGGCCTGATCCAGGAGAAGTTCGTGGACCACCCGGCCGGCGCGCTCGACGAAGCCGACGACCTGCTCGTTGCCGTGATGGCCGAGCGCGGCTACCCGACCGAGGGCTACGACCAGCAGCTGTCCGATCTGTCCGTGCGCCACTCGCGCACGCTGGAGCACTACCGCGCGGCGCACGAGACGCACCGCCGGCACGCGGAAACCGCACTGTCCACAGAGGAGCTTCGCTCGGCGATGGTGCACTACCGCACCGTGTTCGAAGACCTGCTGACCGACGAGGCCGGCTCCGCGGCTGCGCGCCCCGAGCCCGAGCACACCGGCACGCGCGGCGGGAACCACCGCGGCGCCCCCGAACGGAACGGAGACCGCTGACATGACCGAGCAGCAGACCCGCGGCCTGACGACCGCCGACCTCGCGAGTGCCGCCGATCGTGAAGTGTCCGATGTGGACACCGGCGGACGCGGAACCGCCGCCCGTGCCGAAGCCGCGCCGCCGCTGTTCGCTGAGGGTGACGTCGACCGCTTCCGCGGCCGCTGGCAGCAAGTGCAGACCGGCTTCGTCGACGACCCGCGCCGCGCGGTGCACGACGCCGACGAGCTCGTCGCTTCGGTGATCAGCTCGCTGGCCCAGAACTTCGCCGAGCACAAGGGCGAGCTGGAAGGGCAGTGGCGCGAGGGCGAGCCCGCGACCGAGGACCTGCGGATCGCGCTGCGCCGCTACCGCGCGTTCTTCGACCGGCTGCTCGACGCCTAGAGCCTGTTTCAATGGCGTAGCCACTCGTTGATCGCCGCGACGTGCACGGTTGCCTCGTAGCGGACTGCGAGTTTGTCGAACCGTGTGGCGA